>CAMWXH010000127.1 GCA_947178165.1 uncultured Porphyromonadaceae bacterium
TTGCTGATTTATGCAGCGAAGTTATGGACCTTATGACGGTTGCGAAAAGACGCAAGTTGTTGTTGTAATGGATCGTAATATTGTGCTATACTAAGAACGTTGATATTACATCCTCTTTTTGAATTTTTCTATCGCAAATTCATATGACTCTTGAATTAGGGGTTTTAGTTTGTTGAAGGCTGATTCCGATGGATTGAGAATACACACCCACCCCATCCAGGCATAAACGGGATGGGGCAATAGACAATTTATCGTGGTAAAGTTATAAGGCATGTCTACAACCTTACCTGCTGCTGGACGTGTCGGAACAGGACCGAACAATTTTTGAAATGTGGGCCTTTTAAGCCCAAGGTTTACACGGTAAATATCCTTACGGTTAAGGCCGTAACCCTTGTCGTTCTCGCCATCTTTTTCTTTAATCGCCAGCACATATACCCCACGCTTCCAAATATGATTAGGATTATAAAAAATACCTCTTTCGCCCCAGCTCTCTACAAGAATTGTTCCATCTAAATTTTTGAGACAATAATTTATGATATCATATGGCTTCATAAATGAATGTAATGCTTTATTAGCTGCAAATTTAAGAATAATCCGCGAGTTATCAAAGGAATACTTCAAGGTTGTTGACTTTGAAGATGCATCAGTCGCGGATTTTGCGACATTGCTTCATATTGTGATTATTTAAGCGGTATTCAGCGATTTTCAATTCGCCGGAGGAAAGCAACTTGACGTTGCGCCAACCTCCGTAAAAATTGTATCGCAGGGAGAGATAGTAACTCTCCTACGCCCGTTGCGCTAAGAGTTGAAGCTTTTTGTAGAGACCTTAGGTTCGTTTCAATAAAGCGCGGCGGAGAAGCCGTCCGTGCCGTCGGTGCGGTGTTCTTCGGACTCATCAAGTTTGCTTCGTATAGAGATTATAAAGAGGTATTAAGCGATTTCACACGAAATTACCGCGCTTTAAAAGCGGTGGAAAAGACAGGAAAATCCCTGGATTTTCATAACTTTGCAGTCTAATTATATTAAATATGATACACATTTGGCTCGACGAAAGCGATAAACACGGTACATATTACTCCAACTTTTATGGAGGAATACTGGTGTTATCACAGCACCGGGAAGAAGTATTGCGCAGAATGGAAGCCGTCAAACAAGAGCTTAATATTATTGATGAAATAAAATGGCAAAAAGTAAATGCCTATCATTATGATAAATATATAAAATTGATAGATGAACTTTTTGCTATGGGAAAAGCAGGGTTGTTAAAAATAAGGATTTTCTTTCGACATAATCAGTATGAAGCCGAACTAACCCCGGAGAAAAGAAAAGAAGAATATCCGATATTGTATTATCAGTTTATAAAGTATGCTTTTGGTCTTATCTTTGCAGAAGATAAAGAAGGAATACGCCTATATCTTGATGAGATACCGTTGAACCAACAAGACAAGCAGAACTTTGTAAAACACATATATGGATTAAATAACGACTCAGATTTTAAGGCAAAAGGAATACGTTTTGTAGAAAAAGGCATTTCGGAAGTTGATTCCAAATCTCATCTTCCACTGCAATTTATGGATGTTATTCTTGGAGCAATATGTTTCAAATTAAACGAAAAAGATAAATTAAAATCTGATGGAGAAGAACGTCCCGGTAAGCGAACAATACTTAAATTAAAACTATATAAGTATATAAACAGCAAAATCCGAGAGATTTACCCGGATTTCAACATTGGAGTAAGCACTCCGATTAAAGAAGAAAGCGACCGTTGGTTTCAGATTTATCGACATTGGAGCTTCAAGCCAAAGCATCACACGCGCAATCTTACACGAACCAAAAGGGCAAAAAATAGTCCTGCGTAACCTACACTTGTGAGCTACGCACTTTTCACGTAGCCGTTCAGTCACGACAGGATATTTTTCAACTGCAAAGGTACGACCTTTTTTGCAATCTACAAAATTATAACGAAAAAAAGTGTGTTTTAGTTCAATACGAGTACTTACGGGAGTATTTGTAAAATTACTCTAAGTAGCACCAGCAACAAGCGTACCAACAGGAACCCTAAAAAGAGCTACCCCGTAGGGTGATCCTTTAGGCGGAGAGAGGATTTAGGTCAGATGCGGAGGAAAACATGACCGTTTGGTCTCAACTCTTATATAAGCATACGATGACGTGCGTATTTACGCGCTGGCTACTAACTGCTGATCTTGCCGACAAAAAGAAAATGCTTAGTAAAAAGGAAGTGTTGAATTTTCCGCATTATGAATACGAGGATTATGAGGCGGTTTTTACATTATTTTTTAAGTTGGCGAGGGAGCAAGATAAAGATTACAAATATAGCTGGATTAAAACGAAAAAGAGCCTCCGTGTGAAGGCTCTTTATAACAGATCAGCACCGACTATAAGGAAAATAATAATAATTCGGATGCTATACATTAGCATTCAGTGTAGGAGTCAACGGTTCGTCGGCGCATAGAACGGCGAGGAGGTTGCCAACCATTGAAGCTTTCTGGTCGTTGGAGAGAGTCACAACGTTTTTCTCCTCAAGTGTGGTCAGGGCCATCTCTACCATCGATACGGCTCCTTCAACAATCTTCTCCCGTGCTGTTATAATTGCCGAGGCTTGCTGGCGACGCAGCATCACGGCCGCAATCTCAGGTGCGTAGGCGAGGTAGTTGATGCGTGCCTCAACCACTTCCATACCGGCCATGGCAAGACGTTCGTTAATCTTCTTTTCAAGAAGGTCGCTTATTTCATTGCCTGAATCTCGCAATGTCAGCTCGTGAGGGTCGTTGGAGTCGGTTTGATCGTAGGCGAAATGACCAGTTACTTCGCGTAGGGCTGCGTCACTCTGGATACGTACGAAATGGTCAAGAGCCATATTGTTGATGGTGTTTTGTCCGCCAAGGCTTTGCGAGTCAAGATCAAACACTACTTTGTAGGTATCGCGGATACGCCATACAAGCACCATGCCGATGAGCACAGGATTACCAATCTTATCGTTAACTTTGATAGGTTCGATATCCATGTTGCGGATTCGGAGTGAAAGTTTCTTACGGTTCAGGAAGGGATTGACCCAGTAGTATCCTACTTTCTTGCATGTCCCTTTGTATTTACCGAAGAATATCATGACGCGGGCCACATTGGGTTCCTGAACAAAATAGCCTACACAACCGAAAATAAAGACAATGCAGAGCAAGCCGGCGCACGGGATTGCCCAGCCAAGATTATCGTCATTGTTTGTTGCCGCAACAATGCAGAGGATGAATAGAATGGGAATAAGGACAAAAGTGAAGAATATCATGAGGAAGCCGTTAATGCAAAGCCCCTTGTATTCATATTCATGATTTGTGTCGTTTTGCATAATCTAAAAATATTAATTTATAAATCAGATTTTAATTTATAAAAAGGGAACCCGGAAGCCCCGAATTCCCTTTTTTACGATATATTGGGGAGAGTTGGTTATATTAGTTCTTCAACATCTTCAACCACCTTTTCACCATACGACAGCTTTATTAAGCCCACCGAGAAGGCACCGGCAACCAGCAGCACGCCAGCAGCCACAAGCATATAGCTCTGGTTTCCGCCAAACATATTGAGGATCACCCCTCCAAGAGCGGCGGCAACAATCTGAGGCAGACAGATTGTTCCGTTAAACAGACCAAGATAAGCACCCATGTTGCCACCCTTCAAAGAGTTCGTGAGGATTGTGAAGGGGAGAGCGAGCATAGCAGCCCATGCGCAACCGATGAGGAAATAGCTTATGAAAAGTAGATACTTATCAGCAAAGAATATTGTGGAAACAAAACCTGCCGCTCCGAGAAGAAGGCTGACGATATATGCGGTTTTGAGGCTCTTGAATCTTGGGATCACCACTGCCCAAAGCACAGATCCGATAGCCTGGACTGCGAAGAGAGTCCCAACCCAGTTGCCGGCTTCCTGATATCCGGGAGATGCCACATCTGTCGTTCCCCAGACGCTTCCGGCTATTGCACCGTTGGTATATGTCCACATGAAAAGGAAAGATGACCAGCAGAAGAACTGTACGAGGCCAACGGTCCAGAACGTGGAAGGAGCTTCTTTTAACAGTTTTACGAGGTTGAATTTCTCTTTCTTCTCTTTTTTATTGGTTTCGATTCCATGGAAGCGAGCATATTCAGCTGGTGGCATCTCCTTAATAGTTGCAAAACTATAAATCACGCAGAGTATAAGCACAGCAGCACCGATGTAGAAGGAATATGTCACAGAGGCGGGCACGATTCCTTGAGGTGCAACGTTGCTGATGCCGATGGCGGTAAGGATGATAGGAGCAAGATAGCCCACAAGCGAACCGGCGTTGCAGAGGAAGCTTTGGATTGAATAGGCGAGACCTTTCTGTTTCTCATTAACCATGTCACCCACAAGCATCTTGAAGGGCTGCATGGCCATGTTGATTGATGTGTCGAGGAACATCAGCGCAACAAATCCGAAAATCATTGCACCTCCTACTGTAAGGCCGAAACTTCCTGCATTCGGCAACAGACACATCACGATAACAGCTATGAGAGCTCCAAGGAGAAGATAGGGGAGTCGTCGGCCAAGACGGTTCCAGGTGCGGTCGGATGCCACGCCTACTATTGGCTGAACGATGATTCCCATAAGAGGGGGGAGAATCCAGAAATAGCTCAATGAATGCGGGTCCGCGCCGAGAGTGGCGAAGATTCGCGAAATGTTTGCACTCTGAAGAGCGTAAGCTATCTGAACACCGAAGAAACCGAAAGATAGATTCCACAGTTTCAAGAAGCCTAAATCAGGTTTAGTTTTCATGTGTAAGAATTTATGTTAAAGCATTAAATAATTGATTTACAATGGATATTATCGCTTTTGGAAATCCTTCCGACAATAATTCAGAGAATTTCCAAACTTATTGCTTGATAAGGGAATAGAGGAGGGCAATCTCTTCGGGCCATATTTCGGGATTGGGTGTTTCAAGTATCATGGGGATATTATCGAAACGCGGGTCATTGACCAGACGGGAGAAGAATTCAAGTCCGAGTGTCCCTTTGCCAATCTCTTCGTGGCGGTCGATCCTGGAGCCGAGTTCACGCTTATCATCATTGATATGAAGTCCTTTCAGATAATTCAACCCGATGATTCGGTCAAACTCCTTCCAGGTCTCTTCATATCCTTCTGCGGAGCGGAGGTCGTAGCCGGCAGAGTAGGTGTGACAGGTATCGACACAAACCCCGACACGCGATTTATCTTCCACTTTATCAATAATATGGGCTATATGTTCGAATCTATGGCCGAGATTTGAACCTTGACCGGCTGTTGACTCTATCACGGCAGTTACGCCTTTGGTTTGATCAAGAATCATGTTAAGGCTCTCCGCTATGAGGTCGAGACATTTATCCTCTTCAATCTGATTCAGATGCGATCCGGGATGAAAATTAAGGAGAGTCAGGCCAAGCTGTTCGCATCTTTTCATCTCGTCGAGAAATGATTTGCGAGATTTCTCAAGCTTCTCAATTTCGGGCGAACCGAGATTGATGAGAAAGTTATCGTGGGGAAGAATCACTTCAGGCTTGTATCCGAACTCCTCACAATAGGCCTTGAAAGCATCCGCCTCTTTTTTAGATATGGCTTTGGAGACCCAACGAGTATTGGAACCGGTGAAAAGGGCGAAAGCTTTTGCACCGATCCTGTTGGCTTCGAGGGGAGCATTCGACACTCCTCCGGCCGCGCTTACATGGGCACCTATATATTTCATAAAATTGTTTATTATTTTCTAACTTACAAAGATAAGAAATTTTTTCCGAAAGGCTGCCCTAATTTGAGAATATTATATGGTGATGGTAATAAAAAGGGGAAAAGATTTGGGTAGAGAGCCCTGAATGCATTTGCTTTTTTGGGTTTAATATAGTAATTTTACCGCATGAAGGAACTCTCAAAAACAAAGCAGTCATTATACGCGTCACTGAGCAGTCGCAAACATCGTTTGCGCCATGGATTGTTTACTGTTGAAGGTGAAAAATGTGTGGCTGATACTTTAGCTTCGTATGATATTGAAGCTCTGATTGTGCGTTCGGGTTTCGAGCCGTCGATGATAAATCTCGGTGATTTGCCTGAAGAGCGTGTGTTAATGACTAATGCCTCAGGGATGGATAAGATCTCTTCGCTGTCAACGAGCCCATCGGTTATTGCTGTCTATAAGCTCCCTGCATCTGCCTTGGAAAGGGAGCCTGCGATTGAGCGTTTGCCTGAGAATCTTTATCTGATGCTTGACGGAATCCAGGATCCCGGAAATTTAGGAACAATCGTGAGAACTGCTCACTGGTTTGGTATAAAGAGGGTTTTCGCTTCGCGTGATACTGCCGACATATACAATCCAAAGTCTATACAGTCAACCATGGGTTCGCTTGCTAAAGTTGAAGTGACCTATTGTGACCTTGCAGAGTTGATTGATGCTAATAAAGAAATGCCTGTTTATGGCCTCTTGCTTGATGGAAAGAACATAAATGATGTTAAACTTGGCAACATTGGCTTCATTATAATGGGAAATGAAGGGAAAGGGATTTCATTAGAATTGAGAAAAAAAGTGACCGACAGGCTCCTTATCCCTCCTTATAACCCGTCGGACCATAGCGAGAGCCTGAATGTTGCAATCGCCACCGGAATCACTCTTGCTGCATTTCGAAGGTGAACTTTGCGTCTCTAAAAAGAGTGTTAATCACTTCAGGTGACAAATCGGATGCAGAGCACATACCTCCGGTGATTTGAGAATTCACTTTTGGAGCAAAAATGAATATGCCGTTTATTTCGACAGCGACGTGTTGTCCGATATTGGCCTGAGTGAAATCTGCCCATTTATTTACGTCAGCTCCTTCGAAATTCCACACCACATTAATCACCGCGTTTACAGTATCAACTTCGACCTTGGCATTATGCACTTCCGTGATGAAGGATTCTGCAGTATCCATTATTCCAATAAAAACAGAATTGTCTTTGCGACCGCAGAACCATTGGTATCCATCGGGTAATGGTGTCTCTGTTATCTCGGCTGAGATGTGTTCATAGAGCTTCCCATCTTCATCAGCCATCTGAGCCATGAGGAAGTCGGGATAATATCTCTCGCAGCCGCCATAACTGTTTATCACATGATAGAACGTCTCCGTGACGGGTGATTGCTCTTTAGCAACTCTTGCTGCCATAAAATCCCAGTTCACATAATAGGGTGTCTCTAAAATGACATCGAGCTTGGCAATCGGCTCTTCCAACAAGTCATAGTTTTTATCATATTTCTCACTCCTATCTTCAACCCCACGGATATACTCCTTGAAATCATCTTCATTTTTCAGGAGTTCATTTTCAAACTTCATTTCGTCAATGGCAGCACGGTAGCCGAGGGCGTATGATAGGGAGTCAATTTGCCCGTACGCTCCTAAGGAACATAAACTAATAATCAAACTAAACAATAAGAGATATAACCTTGTCACAGCTTCTTTACGTAATTTATCTTTCACTTCTGAAAACTATCGTTTCTTAAATGGCAAATTTAGAAAGAAAAAAACATTCCAACTGTGACAAATGTCACAAAAAGTAATAATGTGGATTACTTTTCTTCAAGAAACATTACTTCATCTATTTTAGCTTGGTACGCTCCCAATTTGACCTCTCTTTTGAAATCTGAGATGTTTTCAGAGAAGAAATCTGACGGAGTTTCTGTTCCCGAGAGAATGGTTGCAATGACATGAGTCGAACCTCCCTCTGCGCAGCCAAACTGTTCCGCCTGTGAAAATCGTTTAAATATGAGCTTTCTTCTAATAAATAATTCTCCATATATTTCTAATTGGTTAAGTCCTTCAGATGAAAAACCATCAGTAATGATTTTGGTTATTGAACCCCAGAATATTTTAT
>CAMWXH010000128.1 GCA_947178165.1 uncultured Porphyromonadaceae bacterium
CATAAAAACTGTTTGTAATGGCAGAAAAAAGAGAAACTTTGTTCGACATGTTCTCGCCTGTATCCGCAGATGAATGGAAGGCAAAGATCACGGTCGATCTGAAGGGCGCAGATTTTGATAAGAAACTTGTCTGGCGCACCAATGAAGGCTTCAATGTACAGCCTTATTATCGCAGAGAAGATATTGAAGGACTTCCTGCAATTGAAACACTTCCCGGTGAATTTCCTTATCTCCGCGGCACCCGCGACAACAATGACTGGCTCATCCGTCAGCGTGTGCAGGGTAAGACTGCAGAGGAGATGAACACTCACGCCCGTCATATACTTGACAGAGGTGTTGAATCACTTGGAATAGTTCTTCGCGGAGATGTTGACGTTGAAGACCTTCGCGCAATATTAAAGGATGTAGATCTCAAGAAAGTTGAGATTAATATAGAATGTTGCCCTGGCAAAGCCGTGGCAGTGGCAGAAGAACTCGTGAAGATTGTAAAAGAGGCAGGCGCGGAAAAGGAATTCCGTGGAGCTATCGATTACAATCCTTTCCGTCGTCTTCTCAAACATGGCCTTCCTTTCCCCAAGGATGCCGTGAAGGAGGGATTAGCTCTTTATGAGGCTGTAAAGGATATCAAAGGGATTCGCTGTTTTGCTGTTGACAGCTATATGTTCAACAATTGCGGTGCATATATAACTCAGGAATTGGGTTATGCGCTTGCATGGGGTGCAGAGTGGCTTACACTCATGACAGAGGCCGGCATGAAAGTTGATGAAGTGGCTGAACGCATCAAATTCAATATGGGCATTTCATCCAATTATTTCATGGAACTTGCTAAGTTCAGGGCAGGGCGTATGTTGTGGGCAGAAATCGTAAAGGCTTACAATCCCGAGAATGAGGATGCATGCAAGATGATGGTTCACGCAGTAACCAGCATGTTCAATATGACATTGTTTGATTCACACGTGAATCTCCTTCGCACAATGACAGAGACAATGAGTGCGGCTCTCGCAGGCGTTGACTCAATTGAGACCCTTGCTTTCGATGAATGCTACACCACACCTGATGAATTCAGCGAGCGCATAGCACGCAATCAGCAGGTTCTTCTCCGTGAAGAGTCACACCTTAACAAAGTTGTTGACCCGGCCGGTGGTTCATACTATATCGAGACTCTTACTGCTTCGATTGCCGCTCAGGCTTGGAAAGTATTCAATGAGGTTGAGGATAACGGAGGATTCGAAGCTATGCTTAAGAAGGGAGAGATTCAGGCCAAGGTTAACGAAAGCGGAGTTAAGCGTCACGTTGATGTTGCCCGTCGCAAGGAAATCCTGCTCGGAACTAACCAGTATCCTAACTTTAACGAGACAGCTCTTGACAAAGCAAAAGAGGAGGCTCACAAATGTGGCTGCGGTTGCAATGCAGAGGTGGCAGACGGTGCGGTAGAATATCTCAACAATGATAGGGCAGCAAGCCAGTTCGAGCAGATTCGTCTCGACACTGAGCGTGCACCTCATCGTCCGAAAGTATTCATGCTTACAATCGGTAATCTTGCAATGCGTCTTGCACGCGCCCAGTTCTCAGGCAACTTCTTCGGATGTGCAGGTTATGAGATAATCGACAATATAGGTTTCAATACAGTGAAAGAGGGTATCGATGCCGCTATGGAGAAAGGAGCTGATGTGGTTGTTCTTTGCTCAAGCGATGACGAGTATGCTCAATATGCTCCGGAAGCCTTCAAGGAACTTGACGGCCGCGCCCTCTTTGTTGTGGCCGGAGCTCCCGCTTGTATGGATGAGCTTAAAGCCCAGGGCATAGAGAATTTCATTCATGTAAGAGTAAATGTGCTTGACACACTTACTGAGTTTAACGCCAAACTTCTCAAATAACCATGAGACCGAATTTTAAAGAAATAGACATCACTAAAATAGTGACTCCCGAGGGTCACAAACCGGCCGTTGGAGAAGAATGGCTCACGGCAGAACTTATCCCGGTTAAACCGGTATATACAAAAGAGGATCTTGAAGGGATGGAACATCTTGATTTCGTATCGGGTATTCCTCCATTCCTGCGTGGCCCTTATAGTGCAATGTATCCGATGCGTCCTTGGACCATCCGTCAGTATGCAGGATTCTCGACTGCAGCCGAATCAAATGCATTCTATCGCCGTAACCTCGCTTCCGGACAGAAGGGTCTTTCAGTAGCATTCGACCTTCCCACTCACCGTGGCTATGATGCCGATCACGAACGTGTTGTAGGCGATGTTGGTAAAGCCGGCGTTTCAATCTGCTCTTTGGAAGATATGAAAGTTCTTTTCGATGGCATTCCATTGAATAAGATGTCTGTATCAATGACCATGAATGGTGCCGTTCTTCCGGTGCTTGCATTCTATATCAATGCAGGTCTTGAGCAGGGAGCGAAACTCGAGGAGATGGCCGGAACGATCCAGAATGATATCCTTAAGGAGTTCATGGTTCGTAACACCTATATTTATCCGCCGGCATTCTCTATGAAGATTATTGCAGATATCTTTGAATACACTTCAAAGAATATGCCGAAGTTCAACTCGATTTCAATCTCCGGTTATCACATGCAGGAGGCTGGTGCAACAGCCGATATCGAGCTGGCTTACACACTTGCCGACGGTCTTGAATATCTTCGTGCCGGTGTGAATGCAGGAATGGATATTGACTCATTCGCTCCACGTTTGTCATTCTTCTGGGGCATCTCTATGAACTATTTTATGGAAATCGCCAAAATGCGTGCCGCTCGTATGCTTTGGGCAAAGATCGTAAAACAGTTCAACCCGAAAAATCCGAAATCACTTGCTCTCCGCACACACTGCCAGACTTCAGGATGGTCGCTCACCGAGCAGGATCCTTTCAATAATGTTGGCCGTACATGTGTAGAGGCTATGGGTGCCGTTTTAGGACATACTCAGTCGCTTCATACCAATGCGCTTGACGAGGCTATCGCGCTTCCTACCGATTTCTCTGCCCGTATTGCGCGTAACACCCAGATCTATATTCAGGAAGAGACTTACGTTACCAAGCAGGTTGACCCATGGGGCGGCAGCTATTATGTAGAGGCTCTTACTAATGAGATTGCTCACAGAGCGTGGGAACATATTCAGGAAATTGAGAAACTTGGCGGTATGGCCAAGGCTATCGAGACCGGGCTTCCCAAACTTAAGATTGAAGAGGCAGCAGCGCGCACACAGGCTCGCATTGACTCCGGCAAGCAGACTATTGTCGGCATCAATAAATATCGTCTTGATCATGAAGATCCAATCGATATTCTTGAGGTTGATAACACTGAAGTTCGCAAAGAGCAATGTGCCCGTCTTGAAGATCTGCGCAAAGATCGCGATGAAGAGGCCGTTAAGAAAGCTCTTGAGGCCATCACTGAGTGTGTTAAAGATCCAAGCAAGGGTAACCTTCTTGATCTTGCTGTCAAGGCCGCGGGTCTTCGTGCTTCCTTGGGCGAGATTTCCGATGCGTGTGAGGCTGTAGTTGGACGCTATAAAGCAGTAATTAAAACTATTTCAGGCGTGTATTCAAGTGAAGAGAAGGGTGATCCCGAATTTGAGGAAGCCCGCAAGATGGTTGCTGATTTTGCAAAACGCGAAGGTCGTCAGCCACGTATCATGATTGCTAAGATGGGTCAGGACGGTCATGACCGCGGTGCAAAAGTTGTTGCCACCGGTTATGCCGACTGTGGATTCGATGTCGATATGGGTCCGTTGTTCCAGACTCCGGCTGAAGCAGCACGTCAGGCAGTAGAAAACGATGTTCACATTCTTGGTGTATCTTCTCTTGCCGCAGGTCATAAGACCCTTGTTCCTCAGGTTATTGAGGAGCTTAAGAAGCTTGGCCGTGAAGATATCATAGTTACTGCCGGCGGTGTGATACCTGCACAGGATTATGATTTCCTTTACAAGGCAGGTGTGGCAGCTATTTTTGGCCCCGGAACACGCATTCCGAAGAGTGCTATCGAAATGATACGCATTCTCAATGAGGATCGTGCGGAGTAATTGCTGATACTAAGAATTTTTGTAATAAAAGGGAGCGGAGACTATATTGTCTTCGCTCCTATTCCACGATAGATAGTCAAGGAAATTGATGTCAGATAACAAAGCATATAAGAACGACGAAGGAAAAGGGATAGAGGATATTGACTCTGATTCCCTATATAATTTAGAAACTGAAGAAACAGATAATTTATACTCATTGCCTGATGACTCAGACGAATCGGGCAATGAAAATGATAATGACCCTATTGATTCAGTAGAATCTGGAGAAGATGATGACTATGCGATTGAAGATGATGAAGATGAAGAAGAGGAGGATGATAGCGATGAGGAGAATCATAAAAAGGGGAATAAATTCTCCCTTCTTTTAAAAATAATGTCCACTCCGGTAGAGGGCTGGAAAGAATTAAAGAGACGACATTATCCTCCCGAAGATGTTGCCTCGGGGTTGTTCTATCCAACTGTGGCTTTGGCTTCTCTCTCGGAATTTGCGGGAATGATTTATACTACCATTGGCGTCGGCGAATGCCTTATGAGTGCTTTGACAGCTTTCATATCCTTTTTTTTCGGATATTTCACTGTTTTGCTTCTTTGCGGAGCAATACTTCCGAAGTTATCTAAAGGGATTATGAAAACGGCAATAGGTAAGGAGTTTGTTATGGTCAATATGTCAACCCTGGCGCTTTTCTTCACTGCAATCAATCTATTTCCTATGATAGATGCAGTCTTGGTATTTTTGCCGATCTGGACCATATATCTGATTTACAAAGGTGTCAGGATTTTACGAATCCCGGAAGCTGTTGAGACGCGAACAAAAATACTGCTTACTTTTTTAATAATAGGTGCCCCGTTTTTGTGGAGCTGGCTTATGGAATTATTTTTTGAAATCTCTAATTAGTGAATAAATGAAAGCAGATCAAGTTAATATAAAGAATAAACGTGCCAGATTTGATTATGAAATTTCTGATACATATATTGCCGGAATTGTGTTGACCGGTACAGAAATAAAATCTATCCGGGAGGGGAAGGCGTCTCTTGCCGATACATATTGCATGGTAGAGAACGGAGAAGTGTGGGTGAAAGGGATGAATATCTCGGAATACTTTTACGGATCATATAATAATCATGTTGCACGTCGTGACAGGAAACTTCTCTTGAATAAGAAAGAGATTGCCAAGCTTCAGAAAGCAGCTGACGACACCGGCTTTACTATTGTTCCCTTAAAAGTGTTCATTAACGAACGAGGGCTTGCAAAAATGCAGATTGGCGTTGGGCGCGGAAAGAAGCAATACGATAAACGGCAGTCTATAAGGGAACGTGAGGATAAACGCAACATTGACAGGATGTTTAAGAAATAATTGACGCAAAATACAATATCAAAAATTGTAAATATTAATCATAAACAAGGATGCGAAAACTTGAGCTTTTATCTCCGGCTGCCAACAAAGATGTGGCAAGAGAAGCTATTCTGCATGGAGCAGATGCTGTGTATATGGGTGCTTCAAGCCACGGTGCCCGACGTAAGGCTTCAAATTCGCTTGAAGACATAGCCTGGACTGTTGCTTTTGCACATCAGTATCGTGCTAAGGTTTATGTAACTGTCAATACACTTGTTTATGAGAAGGAGATAAAGGAAGTTGAGAAATTAGTATGGGATTTATATCGTGTTGGAGTCGATGCATTGATAGTGCAAGATATGTCTCTGCTTAGAATGAAGCTTCCTCCCATTCAATTGCATGCGAGCACCCAATGCGACACGAGAACTGTTGAAAAGGCATTGTTTCTTGAAAAAATCGGCTTTTCCCAGATTGTCCTTGCAAGGGAATTATCTCTTGAAGAGATAGAGGCAATATGTAATAGCGTGAAAGTACCGGTTGAGTGTTTCGTTCATGGAGCCTTATGTGTCAGTTATTCCGGCAGATGCCAGGCCAGCGAGAAATGTCTTGGGAGAAGTGCCAACAGGGGAGAATGCGGTCAGATGTGCCGCTTGCCTTATACATTAAGGAATAGAGAGGGAGAGGTCGTGATGAAGGACCGGTATTTACTCTCTCTGGCCGATTTCAATGCTTCCGGACATATAGCTGAGATGATTGAGGCCGGTGTGAGTTCATTTAAGATTGAAGGAAGGCTGAAAGATGCAGATTACGTGAAGAATGTGACGGCCGCTTACAGAGGGATAATAGATGCTATAATTAAAGCTCATCCTGATAAATATTGCCGTTCATCTTTCGGAGTGTCAAAAATCTCGTTTAACCCATCGCTTGATAAAAGTTTTAACCGCGGTTTCACTGATTATTTTCTCAATGGCAGAGGCTCACAGAGGATGGCATCATTCATCACCCCAAAATCACTTGGAGAAAAGATTACCGCTATTTCGCAACTCCATAATGGGGACGGCATAAGTTTTTATAATAAGGCATCCGGCACATACGAAGGATTAAGGGTAAATAAAGTCGAGAACGGCAAAATCAAGGGTGCAAAAGGAGTAAAGATACCTGTTAATGCGGAAATTAGACGCACGTATGATGTGGAGTGGCAAAAAGCTCTTTCAGGAGAAACAGCCGAAAGAAAAATAAGAATTGATGTAAGCATAGATGAATCTGGAATATCGGCCAGCGATGAAAGGGGAGTAAGGGTAAGGCTGCCTTTGAATGCAGAAAAAATGGTTGCCAGGAAACCGATGGATATAAGACATATTTTTGAAAAGTTAGGAGGAACTATCTATTATTTGGGTGATTTTAATAATCATCTTTTAGATCAAACGTTTATCCCGGCCTCGGTTCTGACACAGCTACGAAGAGACCTGATATCAATGCTTGATAGAGCAAACGAAGCAACCTACACGTTTGAATATCGGCTTAAGGAGGATCGGGATGTGAAATATCCCTCGGAGCGACTGGATTCAAGAGACAATGTCGCAAATAGCTTAGCCGATTCCTTTTATCGTCAACACGGGGTAAAGGAGATTGAAAAGGCGATGGAGGCAAGAGACGTTTCTGAACCCAAAAGAAAAGAGGAAGTGGTGATGACCACGCGCTATTGCTTAAGACGTGAGCTTGGATGCTGCAAGAAATCCCCCCTTAATAAAAAATTATTCGGGCTACTGTCAGAACCGCTTACAATAGCGACAGGCCCGAATATATTCCGTCTTGAATTTGATTGCAACAAATGCGAGATGAACGTTATTCATCCCGGTTAATTGGGTCGAGGATTTCTTAATTGGCTTGAGGAGAAGCCGGATCAGATAGAGAAGCTGTGTCGAATCCTATCGGATTATCATGAAGGGTCCTGTCCTTAGGATCGGCTTTAAGACGAGTTATTTCTCTATGTAGGCTATTCTTCAAACCAAAAAATGAATCAAGCAGTGCTGAGATGTAGCCTTTGCCGTCGTTGATGGTAGGGGAGAACGGCACATCCAGTCGGCTGCTGAAGATGATATTTCCATTTTCATCAGGAGAATGAAGAACAATGGAGGGCCCGAAAGAGAAATTGGCATAATTCGTGGCATCCTTTAGAAGCGTAAAATTATCATCGGTTATCTTCATGCTGTGCCATGATAAATCCCATATCCTAATGAAAGCCCCGTTAAACATTATAAGAAAATTCTCCCCTTGATATGAGAATCCCAGGTTCCTTTCATCATTCAAGGAGGGATTGCAGCCCATTCCCTCAAGAATCTCAGTCAATGCTTTCCTA
>CAMWXH010000129.1 GCA_947178165.1 uncultured Porphyromonadaceae bacterium
ATTCATATCATCCAAAAATTCTGTGTGCCTGAAGGCTCCTTGGAGCAGTTCCGGAAGAGGTGTAATTTTCTCCGATCAGAATAGCCGGGAGAAGATTCTTCAATGGGCATCCGGATTCTTGAAAACCCAGGGAGGAGTGATGGGTGAGTTTCATTATAATAAGAGAATCGACTTTGCTTCGGAATGGTTAGTAGCAGAAGATGAAATAACCTTTCGTGGCCTGTCACTTTTTCAATCTGATGCGAAAGGAAAGTATTTGGGGAATAGGTTGATGAGGCAAGCTGATATCGAAAGATTACTTAAAGCAGAGTCGAAATGGAAAGATGAAATACTGATTTGTCAAAGAGACTTTATTTCAAAATATATTTCACCTCATTATCGTGGCCCGCTCGGATTCGATATGCTTGTCACAGATAAGGGAGATGTTAATCCATGTGTGGAAATCAACCTCCGGCAAACCATGGGACACGTGGCAATAGAGGTTGAGAAACAGATGAATGACAGCAATAAAACGGAGATAGCTTATTGTTTAAAAAAGTATTTCCCTGATGGTGTTTTCTCTGTGAACAATTTTATTTAAATAAAGGGGTAAGAGACTTAACCTAATCCGGGTGATGAGGCTCTTAAATTCAAAGTTTAACATTAGTAAATTAGTTTAAACAACTTAAAAAGAATTAGTTCAAACAACTTCAATAGGTAAAAGAAGAGATGAAGTTAAAACCAAGAATAAATATCATTGGGCGAGGCAATGTGGCATGCCATCTGAAAAAAGCATACAGAGCGAATGCGGAAATTTTTGAAGTCAACCCGCACACATTGGCCGAATTGAATCCGGACGCTGATATAACCCTCATTTCTGTTATAGATTCAGCACTCCCGGAAGTGCTGGCTCGTCTCCCAAAGCTAAAGGGGGTCGTGGCACACACTTCAGGATCAACATCCATTGACGTATTCAACGGTTTCGCGCAGGATAGATTTGGAGTCTTTTACCCTTTGCAGACATTCTCCAAGTCTAAGGAACTTGATTATGGAATAATACCTTTCTATATCGAAGGTTCTGATGAAGCAACCGGTGAGATTCTTTTTAATTGCGCTCGGATGATTTCATCAAATGTGCGTTATGCCGGCTCGGAACAACGCAAGAGACTTCACATCGGTGCAGTATTCGCATGCAACTTTGTAAATCATCTTTGGACGTTATCTGACTCCTTCCTAAAAGAGGCTGGACTTGAATTTAAAGACCTTATCCCTTTGATTAGTGAAACAGTCGATAAGATAAAGGTGCTCTCCCCTGCTGAGGCGCAAACCGGCCCGGCTATAAGAGGGGATCAAAAAATGATTGACAGTCACTTGAAAGAATTGGAGAAAAATGATAGATTAAGTGCAATCTACAGACTCCTCTCTGAATCGATCTTAGCAACTCGGAATCCTTTACAAGAATAAAGGTGTGATAATTGGAATAACCTAATTATAAAGTTATAATCAAACGAACATGAGTGGAATAGCCTACGACCTTAAGAAAATCAAAGGGATTGTTTTTGACGTTGATGGAGTGCTCTCCCCCTCCGTCGTTCCGATTGACGAGAACGGGAAGCCTGTGAGAATGATGAACGTAAAGGATGGTTATGCCATGCTTATTGCTGTTAAGAAAGGACTGAAGATAGCTATAATTACCGGCGGTTCCGCTGAACGGATAAAGAAACGTTTCGAACCGTTGGGCATAAAAGATGTTTATGGTGATATAGCGAATAAGCTTCCTGTTCTAAAGGAATGGATGGAAAGGGAAGCTTTGACACGCGAAGAGGTGTCGTATATGGGTGACGACATCCCCGATTTGCAATGCATGCGCGCAGTCGGATTACCCTCTGCACCTCACGATGCATCAATTGAAGCCCTCGCCACAGCTTCATATATCTCCCCTTTCAACGGAGGTTATGGATGTGTCCGCGACATCCTTCATCAGATTCTTAGGTCTAAAGGTGAATGGATGGCATCAGACAAAGACTTTATCTGGTGAAATTTATTTACTTTACCATAACCTTATAACCCAATAACACGCTAACCCTATAATCCAATAACATTATAATTCCGACACCCTATGTTAGAGAATTTGAAAAAATATCATATCCTATTAGCGAGCAAATCACCGCGCAGGCGCGACCTGCTCTCTGAACTGAGAATCCCTTTCAACCCGATCTCAGTCGGAGGGATTGACGAATCATATCCCGAAAACCTTCCCAAAGAGGATGTGCCTCAATATTTGGCCGACAGGAAAGCCGACGCTTACCTCTCTATTATAAAAGATAATGAATTGATCATTACAGCCGACACTCTTGTTATAAAGGATAACCGAATTTTTGGAAAGCCACATTCAGAAGAAGAGGCATTCGAGATGTTAATGGAACTTTCCGATTCCACTCATAATGTGGTATCGGGTGTATGCATTGTCACAAAGGAGAGACGGATTTCATTCACATGTACCACAGAAGTGAAATTTGCAAAGATCTCCGAACAGGACGCCCGTTATTATATTGAAAACTTTCACCCACTTGATAAGGCCGGGGCTTACGGCATTCAGGAATGGATAGGATGCATAGCCGTGGAATGGATAAAAGGGAGTTTCTACAACGTTATGGGACTACCCATACATTGCCTCTACAAGGAGTTGAAGTCTTTTTAATTAAATGAAGTCTTTTTAATAAGAGGAAAGTCCGCATAAAAATGAGGTGTGTCAAATTTTTATAAAAATTTGACACACCTCATTTTTTTACTTAATTTATCAATTACGCTTTTTCCGAATCATCATCGTGCTTTACAGTAACAGCAGTAGTCGGAGCTTCATATTTATATTTAGCCTCCCATCCGAGAGCGGAAGCGCCAAGCACTGCGGCATCACTTTCCTTAAGCTCAGAGATAATGACTTTTGTCTTGCCCTTGAAAATAGGCATGATGTTCTTCTCGAGAGACTCCTGAAGAGGACGCAAAAGAAGTTCTCCACTCTTTGCCAAACCTCCGAAGAGAATGATAGCCTGCGGGCTTGAGAATACGATCATGTCGGCAAGGGCCTCACCAAGGAGCTTTCCTGTATATTCAAATACATCCTTTGCGATAGCATCACCGGCCATAGCGGCATCATACACATCTTTTGAAGTTATCTCCTCGATGTCAAGATTTCTCAGCATTGAAGGCTCGGTGCGAATCTCAAGGAACTCACGCGCTGTGCGGGCAACTCCTGTAGCAGAGCAATATGCCTCAAGACATCCGGCACGGCCACATCCACAGATACGTCCATTGTTACGTTTCATTATCATGTGACCAAGCTCACCCGCATTACCATCATGACCATAAACCAACTGGCCATTAACAACTATGCCGGAGCCAACACCTGTGCCGAGCGTAATCATGATGAAATCCTTCATACCGCGGGCCGCACCGTATGTCATCTCTCCAAGAGCGGCGGCGTTGGCATCATTGGTTATCGCTACAGGAATGCCGCCGAACACCTTGCTTACAGTCTCAGCAAGCGGAATGATCGGTCCCCAAGGCAAGTTTGGCGGATTTACTATCTCGCCTGTATAGTAGTTGGCATTAGGCGCACCAATACCGATACCCTGAATTTTCCCTTCGGCATCGTTAAGCTTAATCAGACGTTCAGCACCTGCATGAAGTTCTTTGATATAGTCATCAAAGTTGGCATGCTTGCGAGTCTTGATGCTGTCGCTCGCAACAACATGTCCACGAGCATCGACAATTCCGAACACTGTGTTAGTGCCGCCTATGTCGATACCCATAACGTATGGCTTGATCATTGTCATAATCAGTAGATTTTTATAGGTTTTACTTCTTTTCCTTATTTATCAGGTTAACG
Source organism: uncultured Porphyromonadaceae bacterium (assembly GCA_947178165.1). Taxonomy (GTDB): domain Bacteria; phylum Bacteroidota; class Bacteroidia; order Bacteroidales; family Muribaculaceae; genus Lepagella. The sequence continues at coordinate 3,869 of CAMWXH010000129.1, forward strand.
CGCAGGGAGAGAAGTACGTTCGGAAATATGCTCATAAACATTTTTGAAACATATTTTTAGGTCCTTTTACAGAACTGAACACTTGCAAGGTTAACTTAGGTTACATACAATACAATGAACCCATCCCAATATAATAATGGATTAGGTGAGTCAATTATGTGTTTATATTGCAAATTTACAAAATATCTGAAAACTACAAAACAATAAGGCAATAAAAAAGAGGATATCGGGCAATAAAAGTAGAAATATCTAAAATAATGCCGAACCCATTTTAACATATAATTGTTAATATTATAAAATCGAAAATTAACAGATGTCTCCGATTGCGGAATCCAGATTGTAATCATACTTAAAGCATTCCGCAGGAGTCCTTAATCAATTTAATATATGAACTTTAATAATTTCACTATCAAATCGCAGGAGATTGTCCAGAAGGCTATCGACTATACCAAGCAGGCCGGACAACAGCAGATTGAACCTGTCCATTTGCTTAAGGCGATTATTTCAGAAAGTGAGACTATCGTCAACTTCATTTTCCAGAAATTAGGTGCTAACCTCAATGGCGTGAAGATGGGTGTTGACCAGGCAATAGCCTCTTTGCCCAAAGTGAGTGGCGGTGACGTATTCCTGAGCCGTGAATCTAACGATGCCCTTCAGAAAGCTGTGGATTTCTCCAAATCCATGGGTGACGAATATGTATCGGTCGAGGCAATGCTTATGGGTATCCTTAAATCTAAGAGTAAAGCTTCCCAGATTCTTAAAGACAACGGCATAACTGAGGATGGCTTGAAGGCTGCTATCCTTGAACTCAGAAAAGGCAACACCGTGAAGGATCAGAGTGCCGAGGAGTCCTATCAGGCTCTGAGTAAGTATGCCATTAACCTTAACGACCGTGCCCGTAATGGAAAGCTCGACCCCGTTATCGGTCGTGATGAGGAGATCAGGCGCGTTCTTCAGATTCTTTCGCGTAGAACTAAAAACAACCCGATGCTCGTCGGTGAGCCGGGTACCGGTAAGACTGCTATTGCAGAGGGTCTGGCAATGCGTATCGTAAGAGGCGACGTTCCCGAGAACCTGAAATCAAAACAAATTTATTCACTCGATATGGGTGCCCTCGTTGCAGGTGCCAAATATAAAGGTGAATTTGAGGAGCGACTCAAAGCTATAGTAAATGAGGTGACTCAAAGCGACGGCGAAATCATCCTCTTCATCGATGAGATTCATACCCTTGTGGGTGCAGGTAAGGGGGAAGGCGCAATGGATGCCGCCAATATCCTCAAGCCGGCTCTGGCACGTGGAGAACTCCGTTCGATCGGTGCCACCACACTCGATGAATATCAGAAATATTTCGAGAAGGATAAGGCTCTTGAGCGCCGTTTCCAGAAGGTGATGGTTGACGAGCCTGATGAGATGTCGGCCATCTCTATTCTCCGTGGATTGAAGGAGCGTTATGAAAACCACCATAAGGTGCGCATCATGGATGAGGCTATCATTGCCGCTGTCCAGTTGAGCGTTCGTTACATTACAGACCGTTTCCTCCCCGACAAGGCCATTGACCTTGTTGATGAGGCTGCCTCAAAATTGCGTCTTGAAATGGATTCTCAGCCGCAGGCTCTTGATGAGGCTTCAAGAAAGATCAAGCAGCTCGAAATCGAGAGAGAGGCTATCAAGCGTGAAAATGATACATATAAGTTGAAAGAGATTGATGAAGATCTCGCCAATCTCCGCGACACTGAGAAATCACTGCGCGCTAAATGGCAGGCTGAGAAAACTGAAATCAATAAGATTCAGCAGAATAAGATTGATATTGAGCAGTTGAGCTATGAAGCCGACCGCGCAGAGCGTGAGGGTGACTATGCTAAGGTTGCTGAAATCAGATATTCCAAGATCAAGCAGAAAGAGGATGAAAATAAGGCCATCCAGGAGAAACTTCGCCAGTTGCAGGGCGAAGGCGCAATGATCAAGGAGGAGGTTGACGCTGAAGATATCGCCGAGGTTGTTAGCCGCTGGACCGGTATCCCTGTCAAGAAGATGGCTCAGAGCGAGAAGGAGAAACTTCTCCATCTTGAAGAGGAGCTTCACAAACGCGTCGTTGGTCAGGAAGATGCAATCCGTGCCGTTTCAGATGCAGTGCGTCGTTCACGTGCTGGCCTTAACGACCCGCGTCGTCCTATCGGTTCCTTCATATTCCTCGGAACAACCGGTGTTGGTAAGACTGAGCTTGCCAAGGCTCTTGCAGAATATCTCTTCGATGATGAGGATATGATGACACGTATAGATATGTCGGAATATATGGAGAAACACTCTGTGTCTCGACTTGTCGGAGCGCCTCCGGGATACGTAGGTTATGAAGAGGGCGGTCAGCTCACTGAGGCAGTGCGCCGTAAACCATATTCAGTGGTTCTCTTTGATGAGATTGAGAAAGCTAATCCGGATGTGTTCAACATCTTGCTGCAGGTGCTCGATGATGGCCGTCTAACCGATAATAAGGGCCGTTTCATCAACTTCAAGAACACTATTATCATCATGACCTCCAACATGGGTTCTGATATAATTCGTGAAAACTTCAAGGGCTTCGCCGATAAGAAAGAGGATGAAAAGGAAAACATCATATCCACCACCAAGCAGGATGTGATGGATCGTCTGAAACAGATTATCCGTCCCGAGTTCCTCAACCGTATTGATGAAACCGTGATGTTCACTCCTCTTGATAAGAAAGAGATTCTTGAGATTGTTGAGCTTCAGGTTAAGAGTGTTCAGAAGATGCTTGCTTCCAATGGCATCACACTCAAGGTCACCAAGCCTGCTCTCGAGCTCCTTGCCGAAGATGGTTATGATCCCGAATTTGGTGCCCGTCCTGTTAAGAGGACAATCCAGAGAATGGTTCTTAACCAGCTCTCAAAGGATATCCTTTCACAGAAGGTTGACCGCGAATATCCGATCATTATTGATCGCGAAGGCGACGAACTCGTATTCAAAAACAACTGATGATTAAGTTATAATATACAGCAATAAGCTTATATAATTTCTAAAGGAATAGACCGAAACAGTAATAAACTATTTCGGTCTATTCCTTTTTTCGTTTAGCACATATTTTTTCTAAATCTTTTGGATAGATATATTGTTGTTTATGCAATTCAGAGAAATTATTGCAACCGGCTTTTTCAAATGCATAAACCACGAACTCCGTGCAATATAAAGACGTGGTATCCTCATTATTGAATCTATAATCGAATGGAATGCCCTTATGAATCATTCTTTCAATATTTTTTCTAAGCAGATTGGTATCGATCTCACATGGGGTTGGTTTTGAAAACAAACAGAACGACCCATTTTTTTTTACATATTCATCGGGTCTTTCCATTACTAATCTTTTTTCACTTGTTGATTCATGCACGAGCCATATACCCTTTTTATCCCTGATCACTATGCCACAATGAGATGGGGTGGAATCGGGAAGCTCAAATTCTTTCGCTCCTGTCAAAGCTCTTACCGCTACACTCTTCCATGAATCTCCTACACTAAAAAAGATATCTCCGGTTTTCCAGTCTGCAGTATTAGGGCCCTTGTAAGTCGGGCGGTAAAAAATAACAAAAAGCAACAATAAAACTAAAATAAAAAAGAGTACACTGATCCCGACAAATAAGATATGTCGGAAAGAATGTACCCTTTTCTTAGCCTTCATATAAACCTGTTAAATTTGAACTGATGATTGACTTATTTAACAAACTTATGCATATAACTGACAAAGAATCCGAGCAAAGCAAGGATCAGATATAGCC
>CAMWXH010000130.1 GCA_947178165.1 uncultured Porphyromonadaceae bacterium
GCGTGGCTCTCAACCTTGAGGAAAGCAACGTCGGTGTTGTGCTTCTCGACAAGGTAAACTCCGTAACGGAGAATATGTCGGTGAAGCGCACGGGTGAGATTGCTTCTATTCCTGTAGGGGAGGGGCTTCTTGGCCGCGTAATTAATATCCTTGGTGAGCCTGTTGATGGCAAAGGGCCTATTGAGGGAGAGCGTATCAACCTGCCTCTCGACCGAAAGGCTCCGGGTGTCATCTATCGTCAGCCTGTGAATCAGCCTTTGCAGACCGGTCTTAAGGCTGTCGATTCAATGATTCCTATCGGCCGCGGCCAGCGTGAGCTTATCATCGGCGACCGTCAGGTGGGTAAGACAGCAATTGCGCTCGACACCATTATTAATCAGCGTGAAAACTATGAAAAAGGTGAGCCGGTTTACTGTATCTATGTGGCTATCGGTCAGAAAGCTTCTACTGTTGCCGCTATCGTAAACACTTTGACCAAGTATGGCGCTATGCCTTATACTGTGGTTGTGGCTGCGAATGCTTCCGATTCAGCAACTTCCCGTTATTACGCTCCTTTCGCAGGATGTGCAATCGGCGAATTTTTCCGTGATTCAGGACGCGATGCGCTTATTGTTTATGATGACCTCTCAAAACAGGCAGTTGCTTATCGAGAGATTTCGCTTATCCTTAAGCGTCCTTCAGGCCGTGAAGCATACCCCGGTGATATCTTCTATCTCCATTCACGTCTCTTGGAAAGAGCGGCGAAGATCATCAAAGACCAGAAAGTTGCTGAGGAGATGAACGACCTTCCCGAAGTAATGAAGCCAATGGTTAAGGGTGGCGGTTCGCTTACGGCACTCCCAATTATCGAGACTCAGGCAGGTGACGTTTCAGCATATATCCCGACCAATGTGATTTCAATCACCGATGGCCAGATCTTCCTTGAAACAAACCTTTTCAACCAGGGTATCCGTCCTGCAATCAATGTAGGTATCTCTGTGTCTCGTGTGGGTGGTAACGCTCAGATCAAGGCCATGAAGAAAGTTGCAGGCACCCTCAAGATTGCTCAGGCACAGTATCGCGAGTTGGAATCGTTCACCAAGTTTGGTGGCGATATCGACCCTGTGACAGCACGTGTGATCGACCGCGGTCGTAAGAACCAGCAGCTCCTCATTCAGCCTCAGTATCATCCATGGCCTGTTGAGAATGAGATTGCTGTGATCTATTGTGGTGTTAACGGTCTGCTTGAAAATGTTCCCCTTGAAAGCGTTCATGATTTTGAAGAGCAGTTCCTCCAACAGCTTAAGATGGCATACCCCGGTGCTTTGGATGAACTCCGCAAAGGGAATCTCACCGATGAGGTGCAGCAGCAGCTCACCAAGGTTGCCACAGAAGTGGCCGACCGTATTGCCTCGGCTTCTAAGAAGTAATATGTTTTTCTTTTGAAGCGGTTAAATTTTCAGACTTAGTTTAATAATTGAACTTATATAAATGGCAACCCTAAGGGAATTAAAGACGCGCATCGGCTCGGTGGCATCAAGTGAGAAAATCACCGGTGCCATGAAGATGATTTCATCTGCCAAGGTCCATCAGAATGAACAGGCGCTTAAAAAGCTTGCACCTTTCAAAGAGCAGATACAATCGATAATGGGCCACATACTATCTACCGACGAGAATTTCAACTCTCCTCTCATAGAGGCTCGTGAGGTGGGACATGCCTCGCTTGTCGTGTTCGGCTCAGACGATGGTCTTTGCGGTGCGTACAATATGAATATTTTCAAGGGTTTCCTTGTAGCGTTAAACAAGATTAAGGAAACTCACGGGAAAGACGTAAAAATTACGGTTTATCCCGTGGGTTCCAAAATTGCCAAAGCAGTCCGCCGTCTCGAGAGTGATAAGCTTGATGTTGTTATTCCAGATGGTGTTGACAGCAAGATGACGGGAGAAAAAGTGACTTCATTCACTCATTCTTTGCGCGATGCATTCATCACCGGCAAGACTGATCTTGTTGAAGTGATTTATATGAGGTTTATCTCAATGGGACGGCAGATTCTTACCACCGACCAGCTTTTCCCCGTTTTGGCAGATGAGCTGTTGCAAGGAGAGAGTCGTGCCGATGAGAACCAGCTCTATATTTTTGAGCCGGATCCCAACAGCATCTTTAATGAGGTGCTTCCGATGTTTGTCACATCCACTATGCAGGAAATAACGGTTGAGAACCGTGCATCGGAACAGGCGGCTCGTGTTATGGCCATGCAGGCTGCAAACGACAATGCCAAGAAACTCTTTGAAGAGTTGCAGCTTGAATATAACAAACTCCGTCAGGAGAGCATTACAACTGAACTTCTCGATATTCTGGGAGGTCAGGTTGAAAGATAACAGTGAAGCCGATAATAAAGGCTTCCATAATTCAGAACTAACGAAAACACTTTTGATTAAAGACAATGGGCAGTATTAAAGAATATTTCAGCTCGGTCGGCAGTGGTGTTAAGAGCCTTCTGGTCGGCATGGGCGTAACCGGAAAGGAATTTGTGACTCCCAAGATTACGGAGCAATATCCGGAAAACAGGGCCACTCTTAACATTTCCGACCGATTCAGAGCCGAGCTGACATTGAAATATGATGCCGAGGGGAGACATAGATGTATTGCCTGCGGTATCTGCCAGATGAACTGTCCCAACGGAACAATAACCCTCAAGACTAAGATGGTTGAGCTTCCCGACGGGAAAAAGAAACGTAAGCTTGATGAGTATCTTTACGATCTTGGAAGCTGTACTTTCTGCATGCTGTGTGTAACAACCTGTCCGCAGGATGCATTGGAATTTTCCAATGATTTCGAGCAGGCAGTGTTCACTCGTGACAAACTTATCAAGAAACTCAACTATCGTCCGGAAGTGGCCGACCCGGCACCCGCTCCAAAGCCGGCGGCTCCTGCTTCTCAGAACGTGGCTCCGAAGCCGGCGGCAGATAAGGATGTGAAGCCGGCCGCCGATTCCAATGGCGATGCCAAATAGTGATAATTAAAACAACAATAATATAAATGGATTCTGTCGCAAATATAATTTTATATTTTATTGTGGCGATTGCAATGGTAACGTTTTCGGTCTTGACCGTTACGTCGCGAAAGATATTGCGTTCGGCTACATATCTGCTGTTTGTGCTCCTTTCCACAGCCGTGTTCTATTTTCAGCTCGGCTATCAGTTCCTTGGAGCAGTGCAGATTGCGGTTTATGCGGGCGGTATAATGGTGCTGTTCGTATTCTCGATTCTTCTTACGCGTCATCCTGATGAGAAGACTGCTTTGCTCACGCACCATAAGCGTATGTTAGGCATCACTCTCTCGGTTGTGTCGCTTGTGGTTCTTCTCTTTGCCCTCTTTAACATGCCTCTCCTTCACGGAGCTTCTCTGACAGAGATGATAAAGGCCGGCAATGAGATTACTATGGCTGAAATCGGTACCGCTCTCGTTGGAACAGAGAAATTCCAGTATCTCCTTCCTTTCGAGGCTGTGAGTGTGTTACTCCTTGCGTGTATAATCGGTGGCGTAGTGGTTGCCCGTAAAAGATAATGACTATGGACTTAAGTATGTTATGGTATCTTGTGCCGAGCGTGATTATGTTCACAGCCGGTGTTTTCGGGTTCATTACTCGCAGAAATATGATCGCCATGCTTATTTCGCTTGAGCTGATTCTTAACTCTGCCGACCTGAATTTTGTGATTTTCAACCGTTTCCTTTTCCCCGGACAGATGGAGGGTATGATCTTTACACTCTTCGCAATTGCCATAGCCGCCGCTGAAACCGCGGTTGCTATTGCGATTATCATTAATATCTATCGTTCGCTTGGAAACACTGACATTAACTCAGCAAAAGAAATGCGCCACTGATTTGTCAGAGGCTAAAAAGAATATAATGGTATGGGCATAACACTTCCTATATTGATTCTGGCGATCCCATTCACAATGTTTCTTGTGTTGGGTATCGGTGGTGTGAAGATGCCGCGTAAGGTTGCGGGGGTTATTGGAATCCTTGCCAACGCGTCTCTTCTTGCAATCTGCTATACTGTTGCGTTCCGCTATTTTTTCAGTGGAGACACTCAGTTCATTGTTGATGGAGTGCGTCAGCAATTGCAGGTTTTCGATGTGACATGGCTGGCCTTCACCGAGCGTTTGGTGGTGAAGATCGGTTTCTTACTTGATCCTATATGTGCCATGATGCTGATAGTGATCTCCACTATCTCATTTATGGTTCACCTTTACAGTTGGGGATATATGGAGCATGAGCCGGGCTTCCAGCGTTATTACGCTTTCCTTGCTCTCTTCACATTCTCGATGCTCGGGCTTGTAGTGGCCACCAATATTTTCCAGATGTATATTTTCTGGGAGCTTGTGGGTGTGTCATCATTCCTTCTTATCGGTTTCTTCTATAAGCTTCCTTCTGCAGTTTCGGCTTCAAAGAAGGCGTTTATTGTAACACGATTTGCCGATCTTGGAATGCTTCTCGGTATCCTTGTGTTGACATTCTATTTCCCGACATTCAATTTTATCGATATCACTCATAACACAGGGAATGTGCTTGCTTCCACTGGCGGCGCAACTTTCCTTGGCGCATCTGTCCTCACTTGGGCTCTGGTGCTAATCTTCACAGGTGGTATGGGTAAATCAGCGATGATGCCTCTCCACATCTGGCTTCCCGATGCGATGGAGGGCCCGACTCCGGTTTCAGCTCTTATCCACGCGGCGACCATGGTTGTGGCCGGCGTTTACCTGGTGGCACGAATGTTCCCTCTCTATCTTGTGGAAGAGGCTTCGATGCAGTTCATAACTTGGGTGGGTGCAATCACAGCGTTCTATGCCGCTGTAGTGGCATGTTGCCAGATTGACATCAAGCGTATCCTCGCTTTCTCAACTATTTCGCAGATTGCATTCATGATGGTTTCATTGGGTGTGGCTCGTCCTGATATACATGAAGGACTCGGCTATATGGCTTCAATGTTCCACTTGTTCACTCACGCGATGTTCAAGGCTCTGCTCTTCCTTGGTGCAGGTGCGCTTATCCATGCTGTTCATAGCAACAACTACACTGCAATGGGTGGTCTCCGCAAGTATATGCCTATCACTCATTGGACATTCCTTATCGGATGTCTTGCAATTGCCGGAATCTGGCCATTCTCTGGTTTCTTCTCCAAGGATGAGATGCTGAGTGCGATGTTCTCTTATTCTCCATTCTGGGGATACTGGATGACAATGGTTGCCGGACTCACAGCGTTCTATATGTTCCGAATGTACTTCCTTGTTTTCTGGTGGGAAGAGAATCCTCATTACAAGGAACACAAGCCGCACGATGCCCCCTGGCAGATGTCAGTTCCATTGCTTATTCTCGCCGCGGTTTCTTGCGTTGCAGGTTTCATCCCCTTCGGACATTTCGTTACATGGAATGGCGAGCCATACGATATTCATATCAATGCTCAGGTTGCAGCCACTTCTCTTACAGTTGCGGTTATAGCAATTGCATTCGCCGGATGGCTCTATTTGAAGAAGAATGACAAGCCGTCGCTGATGAGACAGGCTCTTCCAGCCCTCTGGACAGCTGCCCACCGTCGTTTCTATTGGGATGAGATTTATCTCTTCGTTACCCGAAAGATCATCTTTGGTGGAATCTGTAAGGGTATTGCCTGGTTTGACCGCCACGTGATAGATGCAACCATGGATGCATTCGCTTCGATGACGCAGTTTGTATCTGTCAAGATTAAAGGGATGCAGAGCGGAAGTGTTCAGACCTACGTCGTTTGGTATTTCCTCGGTGCGCTTGTTCTGGCAGCAATAACCTGGATCTGTATTCTATAACAACTTCATATTGCTTAAAGCGAAATTAACGTTACATCATGTTTAGTAATATCTTAATCTGGTTTGTAATTGTCCCCGTCATTATGATGATCGGTTTGGCATGTTGCAGCAACAGCAATATGAAGGCGATCCGCGGGGTTATGGTGGCAGGCTCGACAGTCTTGCTCGCCATGTCGATCTGGTTGGTGGTTGACTTCTTGGGTCTTCGCGCAGCCGGCGATGCATCCGAGATGCTATATACAGGCAGCTGGATGTGGTATGCACCACTTAATATTCATCTTGCAGTGGGTGTTGATGGCATTTCTGTTCTGATGCTCCTTTTGTCGAGCATAATAGTTTTTGCCGGCACATTCGCCTCCTGGAAGATAGATCCGCTTCCTAAGAACTTCTTCCTTTGGTTCTGTCTCCTTTCAACCGGTGTATTCGGATTCTTTATCTCAATAGACATGTTCACGATGTTTATGTTCTATGAGGTGGCTCTTATCCCGATGTATCTTTTGATTGGTGTATGGGGAACAGGCCGAAAGGAGTATTCGGCCATGAAACTTACCCTTATGCTTATGGGTGGTTCGGCATTCCTGATGCTTGGCCTTCTTGGAATCTATTGGCACGGCACTCCCGAGGGTGGATTGCATACATGGAACATTCTTGAGATTTCTCATAATGCATCAATCGACCCAAGTTGGCAGAACCTTCTTTTCTGCTTCACTTTCGTTGGCTTCGGTGTGCTTGGAGCAATGTTCCCGTTCCACACTTGGTCGCCCGATGGTCATGCCTGTGCACCGACAGCAGTTTCAATGCTTCACGCAGGTGTGCTCATGAAGCTTGGAGGATACGGATGTTTCCGCATCGCAATCTTCCTCCTTCCCGCGGCCGCTCAAGAGTTAGCATGGATCTTCATTATTCTTACCGGCATATCGGTGGTTTACGGTGCATTCTCTGCGTGTGTGCAGACCGACCTCAAATATATCAATGCTTACTCTTCGGTGTCGCATTGCGGTATGGTTCTTTTTGCAATCTTGATGCTTAATCAGACTGCAATGACCGGTGGTATCTTGCAGATGCTTTCTCACGGTCTTATGACAGCGCTCTTCTTTGCATTGATCGGTATGATATATGGTAGAACGCACACTCGTGATATCCGTGAGATGGGCGGAATGATGCAGATTATGCCTTACCTTGGCGTCTGCTATATGATTGCCGGCTTCGCATCGCTCGGTTTGCCTGGCCTTTCAGGATTCGTTGCGGAGATGACCATCTTCTTCGGTTCATTCGAGCACAGCGATTTCTTCCACCGTTTCTTTGTAATTGCAGGCACATCTTCAATCGTTATCACTGCGGTATATATCCTCCGAGTAGTTGGAAAAGTTATTCTTGGTCCTGTTCAGAATGAACACCACCGCGAATTGACTGATGCAAGCTGGTGGGAGCGTCTGGCAACTGTATCGCTCATAGTCTGTCTTGCCGGCATCGGTTTCTTCCCCAACTGGCTTAACGAGACAATACGCGCAAGCTTCGTGCCTATCATTGATGCTTTGAACTCCGTATTCTAATTGACAATTCAGAATTATAAATGATAATAACAATGGATTATTCACAATTTGGGGCAATGTTGCCCGAGCTCATAATTCTGGGTCTGTTCCTTATCGTCTTTCTGTTTGACACATTCTGCGGAG
>CAMWXH010000131.1 GCA_947178165.1 uncultured Porphyromonadaceae bacterium
TGGCAATTTATGGCCTGTTTTCTATAAATAAAACAACTGAAAGGTGCTAATTGTTAAAATAAGCCCTCTCTATTATCAATTTTACTGAAAATTTTTTTATTTAGGGGTTGAGTTTTCGAAAAATTATGTGTCTTATAGATGTATGACAAACAGAAACGACATAGAACGCCTCTTTAAGGCACATTATTCGCAGATGTTCCGGTTGGCCGTGACCCTTCTGCACGACGATGATAGTGCGCGCGACATCGTCAATGATGTTTTTGCTTCTTTGCTTGATGGCGTTCCTAACCCGGCAGTCAATGGCGGTTATCTTTTGAAGGCAGTAAGGAACCGCTGTCTCAACCATATCCGCGATTGTGAAATCCATCAGCGCATAGCCAACCGCTATTTTCTTGAAAACGAAGAATACGATTCGGAGGAATGGCCTGATGAGGAGACCATAAACAGAATTTATTCTATGATTCGCAATGCCCTCACCCCTCAGGCGCGCAGGGTGATGGAGATGCGGTTTACAAAGGGGGAGCGATTTGCAGTGATTGCCTCTGAAATGGGAATAAGCGAGACTGCCGTGTATCGTCATCTTAGTAATGCACTGACTTTAATCCGAAAAAAACTCAATGAAAATGGATAAGTATGAACTTGTGCTTGATATAATCGAGCATCCCGATAATTATACTTCGCAGGAGTTGGAGGAAATAATGACTGATTCCGAGACGAGGGATATATATAACATCCTCTGCAAGGTTGACTCGGCAATAGAGGCCAACAAGGAGATTGATGTAGATGCAGAATGGACGGCTTTTTCAAGAAAGGCAAGCTTCCGCAGGCGTAACTTCTTTATGCGCAATAGCCGTGCGGCTTCCATTATAGCCATAATCGGCACTTCAATAGTGGCTATGGCTGTAGGCATCGCCGTGACCGTGGCAGTAACCGAGAATAAGACTGAGACTCCATCGCCAACTAAGATTGTGAATGTTGCTCCAGACGCTGTGGCCAATAACTCTGACACCACAGGACGTAGGGAGGCGACTAACATCCAGGGCTCAATGTCTTCACCAATCCTGTTTGAAGATGAACCCCTTTCTGTCATAATGCAGAGGGTCTGTGCCAACTATGGCGTTGACTTCAAGTTCGGCAATGAGGAAGTGGCCTCGTTGCATCTATACTATAAGTTTGATCCGTCGCTCAGCCTTGATGAAATCGTGGCGCAACTCAACACTTTTGAAAGCATTAACATCACCCAAGAAGATAATCTCCTGATAATAGACTGATGCCATGAAACATATACTGACTATTCTAACCTTCGTGCTGACTCTTGTTTCCGCGAGGGGAGCCGGATATTCCTATAAATTTGCCAATACGCCTGTTTCTGAAGCTATTGTTGAGATTAGCAAGAGTCATCCGGAATTAAATATATCTTTCATATATAAAGAACTTGACCGCTACCGCACATCAGCGGTGATAAATACGGATAATGCCTTCAATGCTTTGCGGCAGGCAGTGGGTGCAAACCCCATTTCCGTGATAAAAAGTGGAAACTATTATTATATCGAAGCCAAACGTCAGGGTGGGGGTGCATATACGGGACGCCTCATTGGCACAGATTCAGAGCCTGTTGTGGCGGCTACAGTCACTCTTCTCTCTTCTGTTGATTCAGCTTTCATCACTTCCGGCACGACCGATATAGATGGCCGTTTCTCTATTCCTTGCAAGGTGAGCGGTGTGATTGGAAAAATTTCGAGCCTCGGATATAAGACGACTACAAGGAAATTCAACCATTTTTCGATGGGAACAATCGTTATGGCTGAGGATGCTATTGACTTGAAGGCCTTGACCGTTGAATCGCGCACGCAGCGTGTGATAAGGAATGGCGTGGAATATATTCCGGCAAAGAGGACCAAACGGGTCTCCTTGGATGCAAAGAGTCTCCTGCTGAATATGCAGATTCCGATGCTCAATATAGATCCGGCCTCCAAGGAAGTAACTACTCTCAATGGTTCCGAGGTGTCGCTTTTCATTGACTATGTGCCGGCAACCCAGCAGGATATAGAGGGCTTGCGTCCGGAAGATGTTCTTAGAGTCGAAGTTTTGAACTATTCTGATGATCCCCGTTTTGGAAACGCGGTGCATGTGGTTAATTTCATAATGCAGCATTATGAATGGGGCGGTTATACTAAGCTGACGACCAACGGGCAGACACTCTCAATGGATATGATAAATGGCAATGTTTTCTCTCGTTTTGTATATAAGAAATGGACCATTGATGCTTATGCCGGCGCTGAGTGGAATCATTCAAACAGAAATATTTCGACACAAGAGGCAACGTTTAGGAATGTTGAGTTTGAAGGTGGCCATTATGAGGAGCTGACAAGAAAGACGGAGACCGGGAGGGATTACCTGATACGCTCAAATTCTCAGAACGCATCTGTCTCGGCAAACTGGCGAGATGACAATAAATTCATCCAGCATGTTGTTACTTTTGGCAGGTATGCCATGCCCGCGAAAAGTTATGGTTCCGATGTGAGTTTCTCAATTCCTTCTCTTGAGGAAACGGCCGCTTTAGGAAAGGAAACATATCAATCGCTATATCCCAAGATCAGAGGCTATTATCAATTCAATCTTCCTAAGGGTAATTCTTTTGTCGCCTCGTGGGAGTTCGCCTACGGTGCAAATAAGCGCAGTTCAGTCTATAGGCTTGGAGAGATGACTCCTATAGAGAATTCCAATAAGGAAAGAGTCTATTCCCCTTATGTCTCTTTACAGTATCATAAGAAGTTTTCGCATAACAATGCTTTCCGGGTGGATATGAATACGTACAATACTCTTTACGATACGCGTTATTTCGGCTCGGATAACAGCAGGCAGCGCCTCCTTTCATCTGAAAGCTTGTTCTTTCTGGTTTACACTCAGAATTGGGATAAATTAAGTCTTTATTCAAGGGCCGGTGCTTCATGTGTGATCGGACAGGTCAATGGGGAAACAACGCTTAATGAATGGAATCCGCGGTTAGGGGCGCAACTTGAATATAGAATCAATGCCAAAAATTCGGCAAGCATAGAGGGATGGTGGGGTAATTCGCATCCTCAGGCTTCAACTGCCAATGATGCTCTTGTTCAGGATAACGAACTCCTTTGGTTGCAGGGAAATCCTGATTTGAGGAATACATTGTATTGCCTTGCCGTGGCTTCCTATACATACGTGCCGACAAACAAGTTCTCTCTTTCAGCAGGAGTACAGTATGAAGGGAATCCTAATAAGCAGGCTTACCGGTTCTATACCCTTCCCGGTCATGACGGTTTGATCAGGCAGTCGATCAATAGCGGGTCCTCAAATTCATACAGTGCGAGATTGTCTGCCAACCTTAAATTGCTGAATAATTCCCTTGTATTGAAGGCGTATGGCGAGGCCAACAGGGTTGTGCTTACAGGATGCGATGCTCAGTCGATGAATTCTCTTTTCGGTAATGTAACGGCGCAGTATTCAAGAAGCAATTGGTCGGTTCTTGCTTATTACCAGACTCCCCGTCATAATCTTCATGGTTGGAGCAATGGTTACAGGTCGCGGATGCAGAACACCTATGGCGTGATGTTCAATTACTCGGTGGGTAACTTTAAGGGGAGTCTTGAGTTCCGCAACTGGTTCACGCGTGACGGCTATGAGACTGTATCATTCAATTCGCCGCTCTATTCGGAAACCGCCCGCTGGTGGAACGGATATGCTTCGCGCAGTCTTTCCCTATCGCTTAGCTATACCTTCAATTACGGTAAGAAAGTCTCCAACAATAACGAACAGCAAGGCGGCGGCGGCGTTGGCAGTGCAATCTTGAAGTAAGTTATACAGTTAGTTAAGTATTCTATCTTCTAATCCCCGTTTCGATTGTTATGTCGGAGCGGGGTAGATTTTTTATCTAATTCAATGGAAAACACTATATTTTACTTTTATGTGAAATAATTATTGTATCTTTGCGTTAATAATATAAAAGATGATTTATGAGTGAAGTTGAATTGCTACTTTTGGATCAGACAGAAAACTGTACGGTCTATACAATACAGTTCCTTTCTGACGATTTGAATGAGTTTGAAAAATTCGTTGCAAAATTTCAAGCTGACGGTGAACTGAACAAAGATTTCCGTATCATTGCCAAGTTTATTGATCAGATTCTTGACTTTGGTGCATTAGAAAGATATTTCCGCCCTGAGGGCAAGATGAAGGATTCCGTTGTTGCGCTTCCGACATTAAAGTCAAAACTCCGTCTGTATGGATTGCGTCTGTCAGATCGAATCCTTATATTGGGCAATGGAGGGCAAAAGAAAACACGGACGTATAATGAAGATGATGCATTAAGTGGTTACGTGCTTACGTTGCAGCGTTTTGAAGAATTACTTAAGGAGGGTGTAGCCGATGGAAATGTTATTATTACGGAAAGTGAGATTGAAACAGATAAAACTTTCGAGATATGAAAAGGGCAAGAACTTCTCTTAGAGAGCTATTAGGTGACATTACACCTGAAGAAAGGGCTGAGGCTCGGCTCTCATTTCAGATTTCCAATCGCCTTGACTCGCTGATGCAGGAAAAAGGACTTACAAAAAAGCAGCTTGCAGATGCCATAGGGAAGCGTCCGAGTGAAATTACGCGGTGGTTGAGTGGAGAACATAATTTCACGATTTCAACACTTGCCATGCTCTCCTCATTCTTCGGACAACCAATTATTACAGTTGGATAAAGCATAATAACGAAATGTATTGATGAAAAATAAGAAAGATACATATAGCGATAAGCGGGAGGGAGTGGTGATTAGAAACACCGGAAGTGCCTACATTGTTAAGACGGAGGATGGAACTGACGTTCCGTGCCGTATAAAAGGTAATTTTCGCATAAAAGGTATCCGCACCACAAATCCGGTGGCTACGGGCGACAGGGTGGTAGTCTCAAAAGCTGCCGATGATGCCGACTACATCACCGAGATTCTTCCGCGGAAGAATTACATAATCCGTCGCGCGTCAAACCTTTCAAAAGAGTCACATATCCTTGCTTCCAATCTTGACTTGGCAGCGTTGGTTATCTCTTTGCGCGAGCCTTCCACGCCGACTACCTTCATAGACCGTTTCCTCGCCACGGCTGAGGCCTATTCCGTTCCGGCCTGTCTGGTCATCAATAAATGCGACATGTGGGATGAAGATGATTGGGAGCTGGCTAAGGCTTTAGAGACTCTTTACACGCAAATTGGCTATAAAGTTTTCTTCACTTCGGCCACTGCCGATTTGGGAATAGCTATGCTTTTGGAGTTCCTTAAAGGTAAAGTGACGTTGTTTGCCGGCAACAGCGGGGTAGGGAAGTCATCTCTCATCAATGCCCTCATACCGGGTGCTGACCTAAAGACAGGCAAGATTTCCGACATTCATCACACCGGCACGCATACCACAACTTTCTCTGAGATGCTTCCTCTTCCGGAAGGCGGTGCATTGATTGACATTCCCGGAGTCCGTGGATTCGGAACAATCGATTTTGAACCGACGGAGGTGTCGCATTATTTCCCTGAAATCTTCCGCAAATCGGCTGAATGCCGATATGGCAACTGCAAGCATACGGGCGAACCCGGTTGCGCCGTGGTCCCGGCAGTTGAGAATCACGAGATTTCCCAAAGCCGTTATGCCTCCTACCTCTCCATCCTCGAAGAACTTGAAGATGGCGATAAATACAGGAAACCATTCTAATATTGGACGGTGTGTCAAAAATGCAAAAAAATTGACACACCGTCTTGCCTTTATCCGGCCGGCGAAGGGGATGACCCCCCTTCAATTTTTAAGACACCCTATGGGCACGACCAACACACCGTCCTCTCTACGATAGGCATACGTTCCCGTTGCAGTGAGAACCATCATAAATGAGGGCGCTAACATTTTCCCCGTGTCTATACGTGATGCAAGCTTAAGCAGATTTGAGGCGCCCTCCTCTATGAGCCTCTCCCCTCCAAGCTTAACTTCAATAAGGCCATATCTCCCATTGCGTAGATGAACCACGGCATCACACTCCAGTCCGGTCTTGTCTCGGAAATGATACACGGTTCCTTCTAATGGCTGCGCATATACTCTCAAATCTCTTGCACACAAGGTCTCGAATATAAGTCCGCACGTGTTTAAATCATTCATAAGGTCTTCAGGTCCCAGACCAAGTGAGGCACATGCAATAGATGGGTCCGTATAATATCTCGTATCAGATATGCGTATTGCCGATTTGCTCCTGAGATTAGGATTCCAGGAAGGCATATCCTCGATTACAAAGATACTCTTTAGCACATTTATGTAGTTGTATAAGGTTTTGTCGCTAAAATCTGTCACTTCATTTTCCTGTATGTCACGTGTTAATTCCTTCACACTTACTTGGGTACCCTGATGGCGGGCATAGGCACGCATTATCCTTCTTGTGCGCTGTTCGTCGCGATCCACATTATCCACCCTGGAGATATCCACTCTGACTATTGCTTCAAAGTAGTTGATTGCCTGACGCAGGGCTATGCGTGAAATCCCTTTATCGACAGCTCTTGGCCAGCCTCCCCGACACATTAGAAATGTTATGTCTCCTAAGGATAATTTATTCTCCCCTGTAATATTCTCTTTCCCTGAAAATAACTCTCGGAGGCTCACCTCTCCGGAAGAGTCGCCTGATTCCCATAGAGTCATTGGACGCATACGGAGCCAAGAAACCCTGCCTGCGCCGGAATGCTTCATCTCTTCCTGCTCTTCTGGTGGAGGAACTGCCGACCCGGTCAATATAAATTGTCCGTCACGCTTTCTATGGTCAACTTCAAATCGCACTGCGTCCCATATTTTGGGTGCAATTTGCCATTCATCGATAAGTCGTGGCGACGCCCCTTGAAGAATTCTTTTTATATCCGTTTCAACCATTTGAAGATATTGAAATCGCTTCTCGGGGTCGTCCATGTAAATTATGCTTGAAGCTGCTTTTTCAGCAGTGGTTGTTTTGCCACATGCCTTGGCTCCTTCTATTAAAACAGCCCCCATCGCCTCCAATTCCTCTGCTAAAATTTGGTCTAAAATTCGCGGTTTATATCCTTCAATTTCCATCTCTTAAATATTTTTGCAAATATACTAATTTTCAATTGTATATGCAAGTTTTTAATTTATAACTTCCACGTTTGGCACGATTTCGCTTCCACGTTTGGCACGATTTCGCTTCCACGTTTGGCACTATTATCCATCAAGCTGGGGAAGGAGTATACAACCAAGTTAGCCAAGATAAAAAAGCTTTATAAAGTAAAAGT
>CAMWXH010000132.1 GCA_947178165.1 uncultured Porphyromonadaceae bacterium
GGGTCTCAACCTGATTCACCATAGGCGGAATCTCCACGTTGTTGGCAAGGTCGATTAAATGATCCGGATAGAAGTTGCTGACACCGATTGCACGGAGTTTGCCCTCCTTGTAGGCTTCTTCGAGAGCACGGTAAGCTCCATAGCGGTCGCAGAAAGGCTGGTGAAGCAGCATCAGATCGATGTAGTCGGTGGCGAGCTTGCGGAGGCTTTCGTCAATCGAGGCCTTAGCTTTTTCATAGCCAAAGTTTGAAATCCAGACTTTTGAGACAATGAAGAGCTCTTCACGGGGAATACCGCTTTTTGCTATTGCCGCTCCTACACCCTCTTCGTTATGGTATGCCTGAGCCGTATCTATCATTCGATAGCCTACCTTAAGGGCATCGCTTACACAACGCTCACATTCTGCGGGGTCAACCTGATAGACTCCATAGCCAATCTGAGGCATCTCAACGCCATTGCTAAGTTTTACTGTTTCCATATTATTTTATTATTTCTTCATTCCAAGACCATCCAGCCAATTCTCCACGCTCTTTTGTGCGGCAGACTGATTCTCCTGAGCCACTTTGCCCTGAACGAATACTGAAATCAGCGCTGAAAAAATTAATGTAAGAATCTTCTTCATAATAATTGATCAGCTATTCATGGAGCACTCAGTTGTCTTTGTTACAAATATAACACATCACCAGAGACTTCGACTTTCACAAACAGTGGCAAAACTTTCACTATTTAACCAAATCGAACAAAGTTCTCATTCCTTCTCGGAATTTGAAATATTATCCACCCTTTCCTACTTATTACATTTAGAGCAGATTCCTTTGTACATAAGATTCACCGATCTAACCTTGTACTTTTCGGGAATATTAATACTTGGCAAGTCAACGTCTTCAAGACATTCCAGGGAGCCACATCCTTCACAATAGAAATGTGCGTGTTGGGCCGACAATGAATGATGAGCCTTGCCAAGGCAGAGCTCATACTTTAATGAGCGGCTTCCATCCTCAATGGCATGGATGATATCTTTCTCCGAAAAGAGATCGAGCACCCTGAAAATACTTGCCTTATCCATTGGATATAGAGACTTTTCCAAATCAGCAAGGCTTACAGGATGAGTGCTTCTCTCCAGCTCTTTCAAGACAAGCATTCTGTTGGCAGTGGGTTTGACTCCTTTGCTTGTCAAGATATTTTCCATTTCATCTCTACTCATTTCTAACTTATTTTTGCAAAGTTAGTAAAAATTTTTCAATATATATAAGGCTCTATTTTTCAAGACATTCACAAGGTAATAATGTAATTGCAACCGGGTTGCAAAGTATTTAAATTAACTTTGTTCCATAAAACAGAATTACACGGCATGAAAAAAAGTTATTTAATTGGAATTATTGCCTTTGCTTTGAGTGCGTTGGCAAGCTGTGGCCAAAGAGAGTCCAATAAAGAAGCCCCCCATGTTGCCCCCCAAGATCAAAAGGATGAGGATGAACCCGACGGCATAGTGATGCTTCATAGCGAATTGGCCGAACGCTTCGGAGTCAAGGTTGACTCAGTCTATGCAACCCCTATGGCCGGTAGCATTCGCTGCTCAGCAGTAATTGAACGCGGCGTCGGTTCTGAAGGTGTTGCCTCTGCGCCCGTAGCAGGCATTATCCGTTATCGAGTGAATGTCGGTCAGAATATAGGCTCAGGCTCCCCTGTTGCGTCGGTTAATGCATCAGCAGTTGCCGGGGGCAATGCAAATCTTGCCGCCAAGGCGGCTCTTGATGCTGCGGAAGCGGAGGTTAAGCGATTGAAACCGCTTTTTGAAGAAAAGCTCGTCACTGCAACTGAATATCAGGCAGCTGTCGCAGCGCTTGGACAGGCTCGTGCCGCTTATTCTCCTGCTGCTGCCGGAGGAACTGCCGTTTCGCCCATTGCAGGAACTGTCACATCTCTGCTTGCTTCAGATGGCTCATACGTAGAGGTCGGGGCTCCTGTCGCCGCAATCGCTGCTGATGGGCGTTTAACCTTGCGCGCTAAAACCTCTTCCGACAATTATTCGCATCTGCGTGATGTCAGAGATGTAAGGCTACAAACTTCCGACGGCCGTTCAATTTTGCTTAGCACCCTTGGCGGAAAAACGGGGGGCATATCATCTGAAGGCGGTTATGCCACGATCACCTTCACATTTAATAATGACGGAACGCTCGCACCGGGATCAACGGTACAGGCATGGCTGCTTTCATCCGGTGTTGAAAACGTTATTTCTCTACCTCTTACCGCCATCACCGAACAGCAGGGTGAATCATTTGTATATAAAGAGGTTCTCCCGGAGCACTATTTGAAGATTCCCGTCACTCTCGGGTTGTCTGACGGGGAGAGAATAGAAATTCTATCCGGTGTAGAGGAAGGCGATAGGATAGTAACTTCCGGCGTGACCACAGTCCGACTTGCAGAAAGCAGCGGTGCCGTTCCTTCAGGTCATAATCATAGCCATTAAGCCCTATGTTGAATAAGATTTTAAGCTCATCCCTGGCCAATCGTGTGGCCGTTCTCGTGCTTTCGGCTATTCTAATGATGGCCGGGATATGGGCTCTGACACGCACCGAAGTCGATATTTTCCCTGACCTTACTGCACCTACGGTTGTTGTAATGACTGAGGCGTCAGGTCTGGCGCCTGAGGAGGTTGAACGCCAAGTTACCTATCCCATCGAATCTGCCGTAAACGGGGTGAGTGGAATTCGTCGTGTCCGGTCTGCATCAAGCCCCGGGTTTTCTGTTATATGGGCGGAATTTGATTGGAATACAGATGCATATCTTGCACGTCAGATGGTGACTGAAAGGTTGGCAACTGTCGAACTTCCCGCAGGAGTAAATGCTCCGGTGCTTGGCCCACAATCGTCTATATTAGGAGAGATGATGATTATCGGTCTGACATCTCCCGGAGATTCGGTTTCAATGATGGAACTCCGCACTATCGCTGATAAGACTATAACCCCGCGTTTACTCTCCATAAACGGAGTTGCCGCGGTTGCCGTTCTGGGCGGTGAGGCCAAAGAGATGCAGATTGCATTGGATCCGATGAAAATGCAGGCTCACGGCGTTTCTCTCAGTCAGGTTGCTGACGCAGTGGGGGCAATGAATGATAATGCTTCAGGCGGCGTAGTGATGGACTTTGGCAACGAGTATCTTGTTCGTGCCGACCTGAATACTACAAATCCTCTGGAGATTACAGCCGCCCCCATTGGCATAGGCGGACTGACTGTTGGCCACGTGGCAACAGTTAGGAATGCTTCTGCCGAACCGAAAATCGGCGCCGCAAGTATTAAAGGCACTCCGGGTGTAATAATCACAGTTACGAAACAGGCTAACACCGGCACTCCATCTTTGACGGCACGGATAGATGAAGAATTGGAATCTATCGAATCGCAGTTGCCGGCAGGCATCAAGATGCATACTGATATTTTCAGGCAGAATGACTTTATTGAGACAAGCATCAATAATTTGCAGCGCACACTGCTCGAAGGTGCTGTCTTTGTAGCGATAGTGCTATTTTTCTTCCTGATGAATTTGCGAACCACATTGATCTCGCTGGTTGCGCTCCCTATGAGTATCCTTGTTACTGTCTTGGTTCTCCATTTGTTCGGATTCACTATCAATACGATGAGTCTGGGCGGTATTGCGATTGCCATCGGTTCGTTAGTGGATGATGCCATTGTGGATGTTGAAAATGTTTACAGACGTTTACGTCTTAACCGGGCTTTACCCAAAGATGAACGCAAGCCGGTTATCAAAGTCGTTTTTGAGGCGAGCGCGGAGGTTCGTATGCCCATTTTCAATTCTTCGCTTATAATCATGGCCAGTTTCCTGCCGCTTTTCTGTCTTAGTGGTGTCGAGGGGCGCTTGCTGATCCCGTTAGGCGTGGCTTTCATTATTGCTTTGATTGCATCAACATTGGTTGCATTGACCCTTACACCGGTTCTTTGCTATTATCTTCTTGGCAACCGAAAGGAAACTGCCAAACTTGATTCCGAACCTAAATTCAGCATTAAGTTCAAGCAATTCTATAGCCGCACCCTTTCCTCATCTCTTAAGATTCAGAAACCGATCATTATTGCTACAGCCATATTATTTGCAGTGTCATTGGGATTATTCTTTACTCTTGGACGCGGTTTCTTGCCGAAATTTAATGAGGGTTCATTTACCATCAACATAGGTACAGTGCCCGGCATATCACTCGAGGAAAGCGATAAGCTGGCTCGAGAAGCAGAGCGTGTCATTATGACTGTTCCTGAGGTGCAAACCGTAGCACGCAAGACCGGACGTGCCGAACTTGATGAACACTCCCTGAGTGTAAATGCTTCGGAATTAGAAGTGCCATATAACCTGAAAGACCGTTCACGCGGCGAGGTAGAGGCGGATTTGCGCGAAAAACTGACAGAACTTCCCGGTGTGAACGTGGAGATAGGCCAGCCTATCAGTCACCGTATTGATGCGATGCTTTCAGGCTCAAAAAGTCAGGTGGCAATCAAGCTTTTCGGCCCTGATTTGTCAACACTCTACACTCTCGCTCAGAAAATTAAAGCGTCAGTAGGCGAAGTTGACGGAATTGTTGACCTTAACGTTGAGCAACTTGTCGAGCGTCCGGAATTGATTATTCGCCCCCGTCGTGAGGCTCTGGCTACTCATGATATTACACTTGCCGATTTTCGCCGATGGATTAGCCTCGCTTTAAGCGGAGAGTCGGTAAGTCGCGTTTATGACGGCGATTACCCATACGACCTGACACTGATTCTTTCACCCGAAAGTAGAAAAAGCGCAGCCGCTCTTCGCTCACTTCCGATTGACACTCCTAATGGAACAGTTCCCCTATCGGAACTTGCGGAGGTGAAATCAATGACAGGTCCGAGTGCAATCAATCGTGAGAATGTCAAACGCCGCATCATAATAAGCTGTAATGTTGAGGGGCGTGACCTACGCGGTGCAATCAACGACATTCAGAGCGAAATTGCAGAAGATATCACACTTCCCGAAGGATATTATATAAATTACGGTGGGCAGTTTGAAAATGAAGAAGAAGCCGGCCGAATCCTGCTATTCACGTCTATCGGTGCGCTCCTCATCATTATGCTGCTCCTTTATGGACAGTTCCGTTCCTGGAGTCAGACAGCTTTGATACTTTTGAATATGCCTCTTGCACTGATTGGTGGAATTCTGATTTTGTGGCTTACTGGCGGTGAAGTAAACATTCCGGCTATCATCGGCTTTATTTCTCTGATGGGAATATCAACCCGAAATGGCATGCTGCTTATTTCACACTATAATTCGCTCTCTGCAATGCAATTGCACGACCGTATCATTCAGGGATCAACAGACCGTTTGCTGCCTATAGTTATGACTGCACTTACATCTGCTCTTGCTCTTGTTCCGCTTGCAGTCAACGGGTCGCAGCCGGGTAATGAAATTCAGTCACCGATGGCACTTGTAATTCTCGGTGGACTGCTTTCTTCTACCGTGTTAAATCTATATGTAGTACCCGCAATATATTCGCTGATTAATAAGAGAAAGAAATGAAAAAGATAATCATATCCTTACTTCTGGCAATACCATTTACAGTATCTGCTCAGACTGAACAATTCAATCGAATCTTGAATCAGGTAATAGATTCAATCTCGAATATTCGCTCCCTGGAGAGCGGTTTTGAGGCCGAAATTATAGCTTTAAAAGCTGAAAATTCCCTTTCCGGGCCGGAAATAAGCGTGGAACATAAATGGCCGCAACGGGCTGGAGAGGGTAACCGCTGGGGCATTGAGGTAAGTCAAGAAATAGAATGGCCCGGTGTTTACAGCGCCCGGCGCAAGGCCGCCGCTAATCTGGCCGATATAAAATCATTTGCCTCGGCTCAGACAGAGAGTTGGCTACGATTTGAAGTAGCCGACAGACTTCTGCAACTGATTGATGTCCGCAAACGTCTTGCGATACTTAACGAAATCCGGTCTAATCTTGAAGGAGTATGCACTTCGATGACGAGTATGCTCGAAAAAGGCCACGCCACGGTGATCGATGTCCGTAAAGCGGAATTTGAATTATTGTCCGTAAAGGAAAAAATTGCTGATACCGGTATGGAGTATGACCGGATTGCCACTCTTATTGGTTTCGGACAAGTTATGCCATCAGGACTTGATCAGCTCACGGATTATCCTGATACACCCGCAGAACTTCCAATGATGACTCCTGACGAAATTGAAAAACAAGTTGCTCTTCAGCGTTCGTTTGACGAAGAACGCATGGAACGCATGAAGAATATGCCGGCATTATCAATTGGTTATGTGCATGACTTTGAGGAAGGCATTCACTTCAATGGATTTTCGATAGGCTTGAAACTTCCCTCTTATAGCACGCGCAAAAGAAATGCGGCAAAGCAACTTGAATCAGAAACTCGGCAGATGAAGCTTGAACAAGCCCGTTCGGAGCGCCTCGCTTCGCTAACGGCGGATGTTTCTGAATTGAACCGGCTTTCAAAATTGCTTGAAGAATATGAGAAGATGCTCGGACCTAACGATTATCTCCGTCAACTGAGAAAGTCGTTTGATGCGCGACAGATCACGCTCACACAATATCTTATCGATCAGAACCAGTATCTCACAACACAGCTTGATTATCTCGCCTTGCAACTCCGCTATCAGAGGTTGCTGCCGGCCCGAGATGCTGTCCGATAAAATGTTTTGCAATTAAATAATTAGGGTCGATTCCATTTGGAGGATTCGACCCTTTTAGTTTCGTTCGTATTTATTAAACCCGTCAAGCATATTCTCGGTCGCTCCGGGCGATGTTATTTCCGGAGCTGCTCCAATCTCCTTTATCCATCCCTCCAACGCCTATATTGTGTTAACCCATTCAGCCACTTCCTCATCGGAAGTGTTGTTCATGACCTTGCCCTGCTTGAACACTGCTTTGGGGGCTGAGACACGCAGGTCTTTTTCTGTTTCACCGATCGGACTGCCACCTGAAGTGGCAAACGGTATGATTACTTTTCCATCGGTATCATACTGTTCAA
>CAMWXH010000133.1 GCA_947178165.1 uncultured Porphyromonadaceae bacterium
ATAAAGAATGGGTTATTATTAATCGGATGCAAAGTTATAATGTAAAAAGTGGATTTGCAAGAGAAAAAGAGAAAAAATTATAAAATAATTGTTAAATCAGGCAATAAAATAGCAAATATAACGATATAAAAAGTCTAAGAAAAGGAAAGGGTCTCTATCAGACCCTTTTCCCCGATATTAAAATCATCCTTAAATTACTTTCTTGAGAGCCTTATGGCAGCCCACCCTGACTGAGAGACCAAACGTTCATCAAGCCCTAAGCCATACTTTTGCGCCTCTTCCATGATTAAAGGGATATCCTCTTCATAAAAGCCGCTAAGAAGCATCGTTGCTTCGGGTTTTAAAGCCTCGGCATAGTGCTTAAGGTCGTTAAGGATTATATTTCTGTTTATATTGGCAAAAAGCACGTCAGCTTTTTCAAGTTCCTTCAAATCGCCTGCATCGCCGTGAATGAACCTTACGTCACAACGATTGAGAGTGGCATTATCCACAGCATTTTCAAATGCAGGCCGGTCAATCTCTATGCCCGTAACTTTTGATGCTCCTCTCATTTTTGCAAGGAAAGCCAAAATGCCGGTTCCGGTTCCCATGTCAATAACGACCTTATTTTCAATTGGGAGCGCCAGAATGTGTCTCATCATCTGAGATGTGGTGTCGTGATGGCCTGTTCCGAAAGCCATTTTAGGGTCAATCACAATATCGTATTGAGCCTCTGGAACATCCTTATGAAAGGTGGAATGCACCACGCACAGATCATCTATCAATATCGGTTTGAAATAATTCTTTTCCCATTCCGCGTTCCAGTCTTCTCCCTTAATGAATTCAGAAGATAAGCTGATTTCCGTGTCAAAAGGGAAGTCGGCAAGAGCTTCACGGGCAAGGGTGTCGCCATCCTCAGAGGCCCGGATATAAGCAGTCAGGCCGGAAGGATCGGGTTCGAACGACTCGAATCCGGCGTCAGCAAGAAATGCGGCGGCAAGGTCTGTGATATCGGAAGTGCAAGGGGAGAAATCTGCTCTGACGGAAAGATAATCGTTCATTTCTTTTTCCCTTTTATAAACTTATATACCTTCTTTCCAGATCCGAAGAGAGACATTCCGATCATTGCATAGTCTATATAACTAAGGCCTCTCAGCAGTTTGGAGGCAATTGATCCGACCTTGAAAATCTTGGAACCTCCGGAACTTCCTTCACCAATCAGTTTCCGATTCTTAACCCTATCGACTTTATGAAGGACTTTTGACTTGCAGAACTCCTTTTGCAGGGCCACAAGGGCTCTCTGATAGCGCAGTTCCTCAATTGTATAGCCTTTGAAGTTTTTCTTATCCTCGATAGCTTCATCGGATTTCTTTTTTGCTTGAGAAATATCTTTATCTTGCATAGGAATCAATCTTTGGGGTTGAAGAATATTCTGGTTATGAATTTTGCAATAGGATTAAGCAGCAGCGGCCTTCTGCAAAGATATATGACAAGGAGGAGCACACAAACCACACCTGCCATGGCACAATAAGACAATACCGGCGATAAGATTAGTTTGAATAGTTCCACACCGGCAAGAGTGAGGAGCATAAGCACGGCAAATCCAAGCAAGAAGCAGACGGCCCCGATAATGAGAGTGGCCATCAGCACCGTAAATTTCTCTGCCACGGTAAATTTGGCATATTCTACCTCAAGCTTTATCCAATTGGTGGATTGAGATAAAATATCTTTTATTTCATCAATGAGTTTATCTTTCATTATGGAATCAGTTATGAAATAGTTTTACCTTTTGAAAACTAAAGAAAAGCGGGCAACGCGACCGGTAAGTCACACTACCCGCTTAATTATTTAATACAGTTTCAAGTGTATTTTTTCCAATTATTCCTCAGCGCCTGCAAGTTCAGCCACGAGAGCATCAACTTCCTTATCGCTGATCTTTATACCCTTCTTTTTAAGGATGCTGAGAAGTTTTGTGCGAACATCCTCGCCTTTCTCAGGTGCGAAAAGGAGAGCGGCGCTACAACCTACGATCGCTCCGCCAAGGAAGGCTGAAATTAAAGTAAGTGCTTTCATTTCTTTGTATTTTTTATTTGTTTTACTCTGGTGTGATCTCTAATCAGATATGTTTCTCAATCTGATCCTCAATCTCATCAACGAGTTCTTCCATTTTATCTTTTTTCAAGCAAATGCCTTTATCTTTAAGAATCTGGGCAATCTTGTTTCTTGTAGTTTCTCCTTTTTCAGGAGCCATGAGAAGACCGATGGCTGCACCGGCTACTGCACCTCCGATAACGGAGAGAATAATGTGTAATGGTTTCATAATATATGTTTTTAAATTATTTATTCCAATGTAGGTTCTCTCTATGTGTGATGTCACAAAAAAGCATAACAATGCTATTTTATCACACTTTATTATTATAACGAGATGGAATGGCGAAAAGTTTAGGCAATATAAAATAAAAATTTATTTTGCCGCCATTGCAGGCATGCCGCATTCCGACTGATAAGCCAGCACGCCGTCGGCTGAAAGTTCATAAGTGTGGAAATCACCGTCGGGAGTCACCATTTTAACGTGATTGGCATCAATGAATGTCATAAAGGGTATGGCTTCGTTTTCTGAAGTCAACACTGACCAAGTTTGCGTCTCGAAATTGAAATCGAGACGTGTGGTCTCTCCGGTTGTTTCGCAAATCACATCATATCCTTTCCCGTCACATTTCACAAGGTAGCGACCATGGTCTGTATCAATTGCCTTCACGGAGGCTTCCATCGGATTGTTCCCGCTCCAGAATTCAATTGAATTAAGGACAAGAACATCGGCTAAAGCAGTGACCTCATAAACCGGAAGAACCCAGAAGGCGAAAAACACGAGTTCATTTACAAATTTGTTGCTTACCTGCTTGTTCCAAGCCAGCACCCTTTTAGTAAGGGTGAATGAACCAATGCATGACGTGAACGTAAGGGATAGGCCGGCAACAAGGATGGCGGCAACTGCAATTTTATATTTTTTCATAACCGAATGATGTATATATGTTTTCTTGGTTTTTCCTTTTAACTTCGTGAATTTAATAATAATATTTTAAACAGGCAATAGAAGGAGAGGATAAATTTCATGACATTCCTTTAGGAAGGCTGTAAGCATTATCATTCACTTCCAAATATCCTTCAGAAACAAGGAATGATAGGATTTCTGAAATTCGTTCACGGGAAAAATTAAAAGAGTGAGAAATGATTCTGAAATCCACACCATGGGGCCTCTTGGCAATAAACTCCAAAAGCATATCGATGAGATTTTCTTTCTCTTGCCTCGAGACTTTAATGTTTTTTTTCCTGTTCCTGCAGATATCGCATTGCCCGCAATTTTCTTCACGGTTTTCTCCAAAGTATTTGAGGATGCTGTCCTCGCGGCATCCTTTTGTGTCGGCCGCGTAATTAATAATTGCTTCAACGCGATTGGAGAGAATCTTGCGCCGATCTTCATAAACGCTTTTGGGAATGGTTATATATTTAGGTTCTTCTCTTGAGGTAGGCACATAAATATAGGGAGTCTTAGACCTCGGCACATATTTAATCACCTTTGCTCGAGAAAGCTCCAGAAGCAATTCATATACCTTCTCTTCTGAAAAAGAGGTTTCTGCAGAGAGTATGGTTTCGCTTATGTTGACGTAATCGGTGAAGAGGCCGGTATAAAGGCGGAGAATTATCTTCAGGAGCCTTTCAGCTTCAGGTGAGAGGGAATGAAGATTGTAAAGCTCTTCACGTTCAACGGTCATCATTATTCTTGACCGATGGTCTGTCTCTTCAAGAAATTCCAGGAAGCCTGACTGGGAAAGGAGGTGAAGGGCTGCAAGACATTGCCGGCGCTGATAACCGAAGATATTGCAAAAGGAATCAAGATCAAAAGGGTAGAGCCTGTCGTAACCTTCACCTATTGCAATTTTAAGAAAATTGCATACACGCTCATATATTTTCTTAATAGTCTCTCTCTCCGGGAAATTCTCAGTTACTCTTCTTCTAAGGGTCGCGGAATCGGATTTAGCGGAAAGAAGCACAACATAAGATTTCAATCCGTCTCGTCCGGCTCGCCCGGCCTCCTGATAATATTCTTCTAAAGAGGGGGGCGTGTCGTAATGAATAACGACCCGAACGTCAGGCTTGTCTATCCCCATGCCGAATGCATTCGTGGCAACAATCACTCTCGTCACCCCCGACTGCCATTCATTCTGTCGCTGAATCTTCAGCTCATAATCAAGGCCGGCGTGGAAAAAAGTTGCTGATACGCCCATTGAATTAAGGTATTCTGCAATCTCGCGTGTTCGTTTCCGGCTCCTCACATAAACGATTGCGGAACCGGATGTGCGGCTCAATATATGAAAGACTTCATTTATCTTTGTCTCCGATTTCCTCACCACATAGTTTAGGTTGCTCCTTGAGAAGCTCATCCGAAATACATTCGGCGTTTTCATGAGAAGCTGGCGGCAGATATCCTCGGCAACATCAGGAGTGGCGGTAGCCGTCAGTGCTAATATGGGAGCGGATGGAGAGATCTTCCGCAATTCCTTTATCTGAAGATATGAAGGACGGAAATCATAGCCCCATTGTGAAATGCAATGGGCTTCATCGACAACTATAAGGGAAATTTTCATCATGCGCAATTCCTGGAGAAAACGTGGATTGCGAAGACGTTCCGGCGATGTATATATCAATTTCGCACCTGCATTATATATAAGCTCCTGGGCTTTGCGTCTCTCTTCTCCTGTCATTCCTGAATGAAAAAAGACAGCCTTGATTCCTCTTTTTTTCAAGTTGTCAACCTGATCTTTCATCAGTGAGATTAGGGGAGTCACTACAATGGTGAACCCTTCAAGCATCAATGCCGGAACCTGAAAAGTTATAGATTTCCCCCCTCCTGTAGGCATCAGGCCCAGGGTGTCGTTGCCATCAAGAACAGAACTGATGATCTGTTCCTGCAGCGGACGGAATGCCGTGTAACCCCAATATTGTTTTAAAATGGAGACAGGATCCATATTAAGACATATCTGAAATTAAGGAGGTGACTGAAAATAAAGACAGGATTAAAGAGGAAGAGCAGTAGCTTACACTTCCGAAGGCTTGATGTCGCGAATCATCAGTTGTATTGATTCGGGCTTGTTTGATCTTTTGGTCTGTTCAATAGTATAGACTATATCTATTGGCTTGTGCGCATGGATGTGTTCGAAATACTGCGACATATTGAAAGCAATGGCATTGATCACATGGCTTGTGCTGTTATCTTCAAGCTCAAGACGTATGTGCTCAAGATTTTTTCCAACAAGCTTGCTTGTTCCAAAGTCAAAAACATTCCTTGAACAGAACACCGGTTTCTGGTTGCCCGGGCCGAATGGGTTGAATTTCTTAAGGTATGATATGAGCTCAGGAGTGATTTCAGCAAACTCAATCACGGCGTCAATATCGAGATGCGGTTCGAGCTGATTAGGCTGAATATGTTTTGACACATATTCCTCGAATCTACGGCTGAATTCAGGGATGTTCTCCTCTTTCAAGGAGAGGCCCACAGCATAAGGATGTCCGCCAAAATTCTCAAGTATATCTCTTGACGCATTCACTGCGGAATAGATATCAAAACCCTGAACAGATCGGGAGGAGCCTGTTGCAAGGCCGTTAGAATAAGTCAGCACTACTGAAGGCTTATAATAAAGTTCCGTAAGACGAGAGGCGACTATGCCGATAATACCCTTGTGCCAGTTCTTATTATAGATGACAATGGAGCGTTTCCCTTTTACGATTTCGACATTGTTGCTTATCAGATGATTGGCTTCTTCAGTGATCTGCTTGTCAAGTTCTTTACGGTCTCTGTTGTATTGATCAATATCTTTCCCTTTCTCGTAAGCATCATGCAGATCCCTGCACACAAGAAGGTCAACTGTCTCCATTCCACTCTGCATTCTTCCGGACGCATTTATTCTCGGACCGATCTTGAAGATAACATCGCTTATGGTGATATCTTTATTAGTGAGCTTGCAGAGGCGGATTATACTCCTTAGCCCAAGATTCGGGTTTGAATTAAGACGACGCAGGCCATGATAAGCCATAACCCGGTTTTCGCCAACAATTGGAACAATGTCGGCGGCAATGCTGACGGCCACAAGGTCGAGCAAGGACTCGAGTTCATTGTGATTTGTGAGGCCATTGCTCATTGCGAAGGCCTGCATAAACTTGAATCCGACACCGCACCCGCTTAAATAAGGACAAGGATAAGTGGAGTCGGGCATCTTGGGATTAAGAATTGCCACAGCCGGAGGAAGCACCTCATCGGGCATGTGATGATCGCAAATAATGAAATCCACACCTTTTGATTTGGCGTATGCAATTTCATCGATAGCCTTTATTCCGCAGTCGAGAACTATTACAAGCTTAATGTTATTATCGGCAGCATAATCTATGCTTTTAAGCGATATGCCGTAGCCTTCTTCATAACGTGTCGGGATGTAATATTCGATATTGGAATAATAGTTTTGGAGGTATTTGTAAACAAGCGCCACCGCTGTGGTGCCATCCACATCATAATCTCCATATATCATTATCTTCTCCTTTGAGCCCATAGCCTTATTGAGCCGGTTGACAGCTTTATCCATATCCTTCATCAGGAAAGGGTCGTGAAGGTCGGAAATGGCAGGAGAGAAGAAAGCGTCGCTTTCCTTGGGAGTTGTCACGCCACGACGGATAAGGAGTTCTCCCACGGCAGAGATGCCCCCGCAATGGGCGGCGAGTTCATCAGCAGATTTTTTCTGTTGATTGGTGAGAGGTTGATAATTCCATTTTCCTGTCATGACACTTAATTTGAATGGTTAACGTTGCATAAGGCTTATGTTATATTCATAGAACGAAATTGTTAAATCAATATTATAATGCTCCGATTTTGAT
>CAMWXH010000134.1 GCA_947178165.1 uncultured Porphyromonadaceae bacterium
GTGGCCATTCTCTCGCGGAAGCCGTGCTTGTTGACTCTTCTGCGGTTGGAGGGTTGAAAAGTTCTTTTCATCTTATTCTATTGTTTAATTGAATACAACAATGCCGCGGTTATGGCTATAGGTCGGCATTCGGACTGCAAAATTAATCATTCATTTTTGATTTGCCAAATTTTCATGGTCTAATTTTTTTTATTAATTTTGCATCGTTAAAGAAAAAACTCACTTTTTCCCCTTTAAGGGCATTATGTTGATAAAAAATTGATAAAAACATTATAACGTTATGATGAACGCTCAAGACATTAAGAACGGCACTTGCATCCGCCTCGATGGCCGTCTTTATTTCTGCGTGGAGTTCCTCCATGTGAAACCTGGAAAGGGTAACACCTTTATGCGCACCAAGCTTAAGGATGTTGTTGACGGCCGTGTGATCGAACGCCGCTTCAACATCGGCGAGAAACTTGAGGATGTACGCGTGGAGCGTCGCCCTTATCAGTATCTCTATTCTGACGGTGACGATGATATCTTCATGAACAATGAGACATTCGAGCAGATTCCTATCCTTAAAGAGGTGGTGACCGGCGCTCCCTATATGAAGGAGGGCGACACTGTGGAGGTTGTTTCTGACGCTTCAACCAACACCGTGCTTTATGCCGAGATGCCTGTAAAAACTGTTCTTAAGGTGACTTACACAGAGCCCGGTCTTAAGGGTGACACTGCAACCAATACCCTCAAGCCCGCAACAGTTGAGACAGGAGCCACCGTAAAGGTGCCTCTCTTCATCAATGAGGGCGAGCTCATCGAAGTTGATACACGCGATGGCAGTTACGTTGGCCGTGTGAAGGCTTAATCCGGATATTCCGGTCCAGACATGCAGTTAAAATGGAATGGTGAATGATTGTCTTATGCAGGCTCTCATTTATCATTCCATTTGCATTTATTTTCTTCACGGCAAATTCAATATTGCATCCAATTCCTTTTAACCTACTCTAATTTTTCCAAAAATGTTCTTTTCCATCATTGTTCCTGTATATAACCGTCCTGATGAAGTGGCCGACCTCATAAAGAGCCTGAAAGCCCAGACAGATATGGGATTTGAGTTGGTACTTGTGGAGGATGGCTCCACTGTTGCGGCTTTGCCCGACAATTATGATGCCTCTCCGATTAAACTCAAATATTATAAGAAGAGCAATGAGGGGAGAAGCATTGCGCGCAATTACGGTTTGGAGAGAGCGGAGGGTGACTTTTTTATTTTTGTTGATTCTGATTGTATTCTTCCGCCTGATTATATCGAGAAGCTACGGAAAAGCTTAAAAGAGAATCCTTCGGATTGTTTCGGTGGCCCGGATGCGGCTCACGACTCCTTCACCGATACCCAGAAGGCAATAAATTATGCCATGACCTCTTTCCTGACCACGGGCGGCATAAGGGGAGGGAAGGTGTCGATGGAGAAATTCACGCCCCGCACATTCAATATGGGATTTTCACGGGAGGTGTATGAAAAGACTGGCGGTTTCCGCGAGATGTTCAGTGAAGATATAGATATGAGCACACGCATCCGTCTCAATGGTTTCCGGATAATGCTTTACCCTGATGTGAGTGTGTTTCATAAGCGTCGCGGCAATTTAAGGAAATTCTGGAAGCAGGTGCATGTGTTCGGTCAATCGAGAATCACACTCGAACTTCTTTATCCAGGATCGATGAAAATTGTACATTGGTTGCCGGCTGTTTTCACGGTTGGCGCGATTGCGCTTATTATTGGTTCTTTCTTCTGGCCATGGTTGCTGATTCCCTTGTGCATTTATCTGATAGCGTTATGGATAGGAGGCATGATAGAGACTCACAGCCTTAAGGTGGCCTCGATGGGGGTGGCCGCGTCGATGGTTCAGCTTTTCGGCTATGGCACCGGATTCATCAAGGCATATTTCACGAGAATCATCCTTGGCCGAGGCAGGGATGCCGAGCGAGAGAAGGAGATCAGAAAGGGGAAAAATGAGGGATTGTAGGAGCGAACTATCCGGATAAGGTGAATCATCAAAATCGAGATATGGAAGAAAACAGCAAATCCCTAAAAGTTAAGGATATGGATGTTGATGACCAGCCGAGGGAGCGGGCATTGAAGTATGGCATATCCACTCTTTCCACTCCCGACCTGTGGGCATTGATATTGCGCACCGGGCTGCCGGGGAAACCGATCACCCAATTGTGTCGTGACCTTATGCGCGATAACGAGCAATCCCTGTTTAAGCTTGAAAGGAAAACCCTTAAGGAGATAATGTCAACCAAAGGAATCGGACAGACAAAGGGCCTACAAATACTCGCCACTATGGAAATCACGCGACGTTATAACCGTGAGAAGGTAGGGGAGAAATATGTGATTAATTCCTCTCAGTCAATATATGATCTGATGAGAAGCGAGATCGGGAACCTTTCTCACGAGGAGATATGGGCCATATATCTGGGACGCCGCAACGATGTAATACTGAAAAAGAGAATCACCACTGGAAGTGCTGTCGCCTCCATTTTCGATGTAAAGGCCATCCTTAAGGAAGCATTGTTGCTTGAGGCGCAGGGGTTGGTGTTGGTTCATAATCATCCGTCGGGAAATCTTGTTCCGAGCATCCAGGATGACCAGATAACAAAAAAGATGAAGGATGGAGCGCAGATTATGGAGATGCGTATGATTGACCATCTCATAGTCTCATCTTCCGGTTATTATTCATATTACGATTCGGGAAGATTGTGATGTGAATGAATTTTTTTGACAGCTGTCACAAAATTCCAAGTTGATGCGTCTTTATTAATGGAAGATAATTTATAATTTCCATTAGATAAAAAGATTATGTATCTGTAAATCCAATAAGCTATGAAACGACTGACCACATTATTGCTTCTTATCTCCGTTTCCATTATCTGCATGCAAGCGCGAACCATTCAGGGAATGGTGCTATCGTCGAATGATTCAACCGCTGTTGCAGGCGCAAACTGCAAACTTACAACGGGTGATAAATTTCTTACAGCCTCTTCAACCGGTGAAAACGGACGTTTCGCGTTGGAAACAGATGCAAAGGATGCTTTGAATCTTGATGTTTCAATGCCAGGATATGCCTCGTCGCAGATTATCATAGAACAGGGGGGCAAAAGCCTTGACGTAGGAATAATTTACCTTGACGATGCCAAGATGCTTGATGAAGTGACGGTCTCTTCCACTCAGGTGGTCCATTCCAAAGGCCGTACTATAATCTATCCCTCTGCTTTTGATGTGAAATCATCCTCGACTGCAATCAGCCTCTTTCAGAAGTTGCCTCTTCCGGGCTTGGAGGCCAATCCGATCATGCGCTCGATTTCTGTCGATGGCGGCAGTCCGACCATCCTTATCAATGGCGTTCCCTCTTCGATGGATGATGTGAATGCCCTTCAGCCTAAAGATATCGAGAAAATAGAGTATTCTCGTTTCACCCCCGCCCGTTATGCTGACCGAGGGGGGAAGGGATTCATCAATGTAATATTGAAAAAGCGCGACGACGGAGGTCAGGCTTATCTTTGGGGGCGCAGTGCAGTTACGACTGCTTTCGTCGATGCGAGCCTTCGTGCCTCATATCATCAGGGCCCTTCGCAGTTCACACTGACTTATACCCCTTCCTGGCGTAACTATCAGGATGTATATGACAACACAACCGAGAGTTATATTGGAAACGATTTCAGGGTGAATTTAGAGTCGCACGACAGGAATCCGTTTTATTACCATTCCCATAATGTACGCCTCAAATATGATTACAGTCCGAGCTTAAAGACCCTCTTTTCAGCGACTTTCAGCGTTTCCCCGTTTTTCGATAAGAGGCGTTCCATTGCTAATACGATGGATTCGGAATTGGGCGACTATTCAAATGACAATACATCAAAGAGCGATGCACTTACTCCCTCGCTCGACCTGTTCCTGCGCCATGATTTCAATGATGCCAATTCTTTGGAAGCACAGGTGGTGGGCTCTTTGAGTTCAAGCGATTACAGGCGTGACAACAAGTATTTCTTTGCTGACGGTTCAGAAGATATATATTCCATGAATGTTGATAACCGTCGCCGTTCCCTTATATCAGAGATAAGTTATATCCATAATTTTAACAATAGCCTGCAGCTCTCCGCGGGCTATCAGAACACTGTCTCGCATAGCACCAACACTTATCTCTCTTCTGACTATAAACCTGTATTGACAGAAAATAATAATTATATCTATGCCCGATTGGGATATAGCATAGGGAAGGTTTACCTTTCCCTCAGCACCGGAGCCAAACTTTTTTGGATTAAAAACGATGCCAACAAACGTAACTTCATACGCAATATTTCCAAAGCCTACTTTATGTGGAATGTCTCGAAGAATTGGAGCATAGATGGAGCGTTTCAGTACACACCCGGCATACCCTCTCTCTCTTCACTCACCGATTATCAGCAGCAGGTGAGCCCTTACCTTATCTCGAATGGTAATCCGGATTTGAAAGTTTCAAATTATTATTTATTCCAGATATCGCCATCCTATCAGTATAAAAAATTCAGCGCGTCATTGATTATGAGCTACAGCACTGTTGATAACTTTGTGATGAGCGACGTGAGATACATAGGGAATCGATTATTTCTTTCGCAGAGCATAAATGCGCGAAAAAATTGGAACACCTTTGCCTATCTTAATCTTAAAATAAGCGATATAGCGGGATTTGGTGCCAATCTGAGTCTCAATCTGGTGCATTATGAGACAATGGGAGATGATTGGAGTCATCACCTCACATCTTTTGATGCTTCGTTAACTTTATGGTGGAACAAGGGTCCCTTTACCGTCTCATATTGGCGCAGGATACCCGGTAAATATCTTTCAGGCAATAATGTGGGGAAGGGTGAAAACGGGGATGCTTTGCAGTTGGAATATCGGCCGAATAAACATTGGACCATCGGAGCAAGCTGGATGTATATGTTCGACAAGAAGGGCACGCGTTACCCGGCTTGGAATTATTCTGCTGTGAATCCTATGACGCGCGAGCGATATATTGAGAACAATGGCAATATGATAGTGCTGTCGGTGAGCTATTCAGCCGATTTCGGTTCAATCTTCCGCACTGCACGCCGCAACCTGAATAACTCGGATAACGGGTCATCGCTTCTGAAAATGTAATAGATTCAATATTTCATTCCCAATAACGTCACAATCTGCCGGGTGGTGACGTTTTATTTATATGTATCGTTATCTTCTTGCATTAACTGTTATTTTATTGCCTTCTCTGTTAGGAGTTGGAATAAGTTGTGACGCTGCTGCCGCCGGCCGAAAAAGCACCACAGATCTTCCGGAGGTGACGGTGGAATCGAATAGGAATAAAATCGTGCATATATTGGCTTATGTGCGCGATTATTCCACAATGTCAAACGCCACAGACACAGTGCGTCTCTTCAGGGAGAAGCTTGTGGATTTCATGCTCCTTCCTAATGAGAGGATTAAATTCAAAGGATGGAATATTCCACGAATCCTTACCTCAAAGTCTTATTACAGGTTTACAAATTCAGAAGGCCTTGACAGTGTAAGCGATGAAAGCAACGTTCATTTCTCTTGGGCAGACTGGGTTGGATTGCCTCCGCTGGAGAGACTGCCGGATGCATTAAGCTACAAGGAATGTGGAGTTGATACGTTGCATGGCAAGTATAGTGCTTGCGAAGCGTGGAAAAAAGATAAGGATGTAGTGAACGTAAAGGTTGATCTCTTAGCAGATAAAAAGGGGCGCAGATGGTGTCCGACGGTTAAGGGATTCTTTCAGGATGGAGTGGATTTTTATGATTTCCGGTTGTCGCTTAACTATGAAAATGTATTGGGAAATGACATTTCACCTTTAGACCTTACCGATTATTCTTTCACCGTGGAGTCTAATGGAAGAGGTCACGCGATGGAGAGGATAAGGAGTGAGAAGGAGAAATTTTATTTCACCACAAAAAGTGATGTCTATATCATAGACCGGGAATATATATCGGCTAAGGATGCAAGAAAATGGGAGAGCCACAATTATGAAGATGAGGAGGTGGAGCTTTTCGAACCGGCTAATGCCCCTCCTCTTGATGCTACGACTCTTCAACTGATCGATAGAGTTGGCAAAGTAAATAAAGGGGAAATCCGTGTATCGCTTCCTCCCGATGAAAGATTGGGATGTGGAAAATTAAGAAACGATAATTTCAATATAGGCAAACGTGCTTTATTCATGCTGAAAGAGCTCACAGGCATCACTCTATTCAAATCGAGAAAAAACATGAAGAGCAACTGGCGCAAATTCAAGGATGAACGGATTAGAAGAATGAAGAAGGAGAATGAACAATTATTTTGAACTTTTTTAAATATGATGCGTTATATAGTTAAAGAAAACAAAAAACAAAGGTTATGGAAGCAAGAGATAATAGAAATAAAATAGGACACAATATCGAAGAAGCTGAAACTATGGCACGAGCAGAGCAAAGGAAGAGAAAAAACGAGAGCACTCGTAAGATGAATAAACTCTGGATGTGGTTGGGAGTTGTAATCCTTATTTTTATCCTCCTTTTCTGGATCTTCGGAATCGGAACTCAGGAAGCTGTAGATGGTGTTGACAACGGCGTTCAGACCACCATCACTACCGGAACTGCAACTCCCTCGGGCGAGTAGATAATAAAATGAAAGGTTAATAAATATTATAGATAGACCCGGCCATTCAAAGTCCTTCTAAAGGGTTATACATTATAGAAATCAGGACCGGGAATAAGACCTCAAAAGCACTTTGAGGTCTTTTTTTGTGGATGCCGAGGCTGTCTAACAAGTTTAGGCGGCCTCTTTGTCTTTATTGTTCAAGCAAAAAA
>CAMWXH010000135.1 GCA_947178165.1 uncultured Porphyromonadaceae bacterium
CTCTCAATCCGTGACAATCTCTCGGCCTCCAGCACCTCCAGCGGAGTCTCATCAACTAAGTTCTCGTGATCCCATTCTCTACCGCAATCTCCACACCGATACTTATGCTCCGGTTTTGAATCAAACAACATTCTCCCCATAGCCTTGAAGAAACCGCCCGTTCCCTCAAACTCATAATACTCCTTCTCCAGATTCTTAACCCTATCCGACCTGCAGTCCGGACAGCGATGCACGATATACTTATTTCTATCTTCCATTTGTCAATTTGTTTTACGCGTCTTACCCGCTTATACTATGAAAACAGAAATACTTTCTGAGAAAAGTGGCTAAAGGACGTAGAACCTCCGCCCGTAAATTCCAATATCTATCTTCGTCAAATAACCAATATCCGGAACCTATCTTTTTTCGCTGTGTATTGCTAAGCCGCATGGACGTAATATAGGCATGTAGTTTCCCCTTACGGTTAGGATGAATATATTCTTCGCCTAAGCATAACTCATAGTCTCTGAAACAATCGAAAAACCTACTAAATGAATCCTTTCTGGCTGTCTCTTCAAGCAATGTTTCAAAATCCCCATCCTCCGAGTTATTGGGAAAAAGAAATATCTCAGCCTCACTCCCAAGTTCTTCGAGCTTCTCTTCCAGTTCCTTTCTTCTGGATGCGTACCCTCCTAAATTTTCAGAGGTATCGGCATCAAACACGATCAGGTTCACTCCCTCCTCCAGAGTATTTTGCAGGAATTGGTTTCGGGCGTTCTGAAGATTATCCTTTCCGTTCAATGGGATAATGGCATAGGCAGTGGGATCAATGCCAAGAGATCTTAAGAAAGTGTCAAGAAATACCGCTTCCGGAGTAGAACGATTCTTTGATTCGATGTATATGTTGATCATCTCACTTCCAGCTCTTGATTTATTGAGTAATTAAACGATGGATAATCATATCGAATAGCCGAAACATTCCCATCCTTTTTTATAAGTTTAAAGGCACAAACCTCGGACTTCAACGAGCCCCATTCCGGTTGACTGAGAGTAAGGTTCAATCCCTTCAAAGAATCAATGTTATGAGTAGTTGCAAATAGCTGCACATTATTCTCAACAGACGCATCAAGAATCACCTCCCACAACACCTTCATTGCCGAAAAATGGAGACCATTGTCGATCTCATCAATCAAAAGGATTCCATCCCGGCACCTGTGTATCGACACAATTATCCTTAGAAGCTTACGTAAACCGTCACCCACCATATTAATCGGGAGTCGGCGGGGCGCACCAATATCGACAAGTATTTCCTCTCCCACAAGCTGAATATCCTTTATGGTTGGATCTATGCGTCGTAAAGCCTCAAGCACGGCTCCTTCCTTTTTGTTAGCTACAATTCTGGCAAATTCTTCATACATTGAAGACTGGCTTCCACCCGAGGGGATATACTGGGAATATATGGTTTCCGAATAGCGCTCATCAATAGATATCCTGCCATTCTCCTCATCCCCTTCTTTTATTATAATCTGGGAAGAATATATCTTCTCCCTGTTTCCTATTGAATAATTGAGCTTTAACCCATAGTGCTTACCTGTCTTAGCTGTATCTCCCTTAACTAAGGAATCCAGCGTAACGGTATTGCTATTAGATACTATCTGAGTTATTTCAAGCCATCTGTCCTGATCGCCTTTAACCGCGATAACAATCTTATTATGTGCGTCGAGATTATAGAATTCCGTGACGAGGTCTCGTTCGGCAAACGCATTGTGGTTACGCAATGCATTAATGGTCAATGGTAGTGTAGGATTAGATTGTCCCGAGATAAGAAACAAGGCCTCAAGCACAGTGGATTTTCCACAATTGTTCTTTCCGAATAGAAGGTTAACCCTCGCAAAGTCTTTTAACTCCGCATGCTTTACTCCACGTAAATTATCAATCTGCAATGAATTAAACATAAGAATCGCTTTACTTTACAAAGGTAAATAAATTTTGCGAGAACTCCGTCAGGTATGATTAAAATAGCTTCTTCTTGAAAGCCGAAAACAGAGTAGCGTCCACATCCGATCCTATTCCTTCTCCAGCATTTTAATCCTCTCCTTGGCCTGAGGATACCCTTGTTCATCCGCACGTCTCGAGATCAAAACCAACCGTGCCCTCCTCTTCGCTCATATAATCAGCTGCCAATTCCAACATAGCGGAAGTGTCTCCCGATTCAGCCTGTTCCACAATAGTCAGATGCTCTTTTAACCTATCTGAATCTTTCATAATTACCGAACTGAATTATTAGCCCAAGGAAAGAGAGTCGAATATAGACACTCCGGAAACTAAAATCACAGCAACGCGATTTCCACCTCCGCTCCTGACTCACTGAATTTTATATCCCTGAGTGCAATCTTATCAAATGCGGTTTTTGCCTTTTCAATCTTTCGGAAATCTATCCTTATCCGATGATCCTTCTCCACGCTCACCGCCTCCGCAGCATTAAACATCTCCAGAAGTTTCTCCTGCATCAGCTGAAGCACACCGGCAATTATCATGTCGATCCCTCCTCCACCGTTATACTGCAAAGTCACCGACGCATCCGTAATCCCCATAACTTTAAGATTCAAGGATAACGGTATGGAGGTTATCAGCACCTTCTGACGGTAAGTAATCTTCACCGTCTTTTCATCCACGAAAGAGACGGTGACATCCTTCCCGTAATTACGCGCCACATATTCGTGAATCTCATTATATGAAATCGAAATATTCATATTCTTACTGTTTGTTACCAATATTTAAACCCTAATAATGTGGAAATTTAAACATTTATCACTTATCAAGATTTCGTAAACTTAGTTGATGCTATTCTACCATCCTTTTCATCTACCGTAATTACATATACTCCGGGCATTAGATCTGTAATGTCAATATGATCAGATATAACAAAAAGACTTTTTACCTGAATCCCGTTCACAGAATATATCTTTACATCACCATTAATTGGTTCTGAGAAATTAACAGCATCCTTTGTAACGGAAATATTAAGGGATGAGGAAGTATCCGAAACCTCTTTAATCCGGGTGGTGAAAGTTTTAAATTTAGCTATGGCTTTAGTTTTTCCATCAACCTTATATTCAATAGCTGACGAAGAATAAGGTACACCGTTTATTTCCCAGCAATCGAACTCTTCGTTTGCCGCTGCCACAGCCACTAATTTCAGATTAGATCCTTTAAGATATGAATAGGTATATCCGGAGGTATAAGGGAAGGCAATCCCTGGGCCTTCACTTTCAACATTTACGGAATTAAAGTCAAGACTGCATCCGTTAGTTATACGTGTTGGACAATAAGTATAGATTGGATATACTGCCACAGATATTTCTTCGGGATTATCCAATCGGATCTGTATCTTCCCATTTATGGCTTGTACCATCCTATCAT
Source organism: uncultured Porphyromonadaceae bacterium (assembly GCA_947178165.1). Taxonomy (GTDB): domain Bacteria; phylum Bacteroidota; class Bacteroidia; order Bacteroidales; family Muribaculaceae; genus Lepagella. The sequence goes on from CAMWXH010000135.1 coordinate 3,403, forward strand.
TCTGACCCGGAGTTCTAAAATAAACATAACCGTTATACGGTTCGTTGTCTACCGTGACCCTAAAAGAATAAGAGTTAGGTAGTAGACTCGCGAAATCCAAGTCTGATGTTAAATCCACTGTCTTTGGTAACTGACCGCTCCCATCATAAATACTGATCTGATAGGTACCGTTGAGTAAACTTTTGGTTTCCCCATTAAATATATTCAAAGAGGATGCTCCATCTGAAACATTTACATACTTTGTCCCGGTAGTTTCCGGAAGATTAAATGAGCATTTGGATACATAAAAAGTTTGCTGTTTAAGGTTCGACAATTCTACTTTGCCGACACCGTTTATACTTACATAATACTTTAATCCTCTAAGACAATTAATTTCACACTTTCCGTTAGTGTCCGTGACATATTCGGTAGTTTTACTACTATTGTCAGAAGATAGAGAAACTGTCAGATTGACACACGGCGACCCGGATGATGACAGAAATTCCAAACTTCTTGTATTACTGGAAATATTGACCGTCATATCTTGTTCCCCCACAGTGAAAACACCGGTTCCTCCAAGGTGAGAATATTTATATTCACCCGGCATCAGATAATAGACGGCATACCCCTTTCCGTCAGAAATTTTGTCATCATAAGGGAAGGTTCTTTGTGAAATCTCCGCAACCTGAATCGATTTCAATACATTGGGGTTATCATCGTTACTGATAAACGTAACCTTATGATGTTCCACGGTTTTCTCGTCATGCAGAGCATCTACTGTGAAGGGTTCAGAAAACACCCCATATTTGTCCTGAACCCAATACTGGCCTTCCGAAGGATATGTAAACAGCAACACACCTCCGTTTTGAGTGGAAGAAGACGATGCTGAATCAAGTGACTTCTCCTTATCGGGGTAAGTGTATAGGGAATAGGATCCATTTTTTACAGGCATATCGTGATATTTCATCACTACCGGAAAAGCAGTGATAGCTTTTTTTACCTCTTTATTTAGTTCCAGTATTTGCTCACTGTTACCCAATTCAAATGTTCCGCTACAAAAATCTGTTTGATATGCGTACTTGCTGCTGGGCTTTAAATCGAATGTAACTTGTCCATCTTTATCTGTAAATTTATAGCCAACCTGATCACCGTCCTCATAAATCCTTATATACACCGTACTTAAAGGATTCCCTGTACGATCCTTAACCAAAAAAGTTATTGCGCCACATTTAAGATTCAGGGACTGACCTGCATCAACAGCTCCTGAGTGGTTCGTATCAGTCTGATAATAATAGGAACCTTCGCAATTCGTAACTTCTATGGATCTACCGGTATAGTTTCCAATTTTCCTACCATTCTGATAAAGATCAAGACGGGTATACAGCAACTCTCCGGAAGGATTATACTCTCTAACAGTTATAGTTTTTGCACTACAAACATCCGGCATCCCAACCAAGGAGGTAATTACAAGGGCAAGGAAAGTAAATACCCTTGTAATCAAAATGGGAACTCCCTCCTTGTGCTTTCTTGGCTCATTTATAATTAGAGATGAGACCTCATTATTATTTCTTCTGAAATTCATGAGATTATATCTTGCACGTATTATTCAATAATTGAATTCCAATTCCATAGTAACCTGTACCTTATACACTGATTCCGTAGCCTGCTGCACATTAGCATCCAGTTTAAACACCCCGGGAAGTACCTTCAGCTTAAAGGCAATATCTAAACTATCATTCACAGCTTTAGATAAGCTGAATGTATAAGTGTCCTTGGTCTGGGGATATGGATGGTCCGGATCTCTAAGTGCCATAAGATATTTTATATCCTCATCATGTTCCAAACCATGTTCCTGTATATAGTGCTTAGCCTTTTCATATCCGGTTCTTCTTCGTTCCTCATATTTCTTATCCTCAGATTTAAGTGGGGAATGAAGGTGCTTTTCACGATCATAAAGAGCTGCAAGTTCTTCTTCCTTATCTCTTTTAATGCTCAGTTCTCCAGTTACCTTGCTGTAATCCACTTTGCAATCAGCCGTGAGAGTTCTTTTCCGAATACTCTCTACTTTAGTTTTAATACTCATTCGGGTTGCTCCTAAATAGGAAGCAATCGTAGAGATTACATTAAATTTACTTGTAAAGAAGAACTCTTCTGATTTTGCCACATCAACATATTTCTTTGTGTAAGGCTCCTTTACCAAAACAGAGCCTATGTCGATATTATCATCACAAAAACTTTCCTTTCTGAAAGTAGTGGGTAAGCTATTAAAATCATCTATTGAAATGATTTGTAGGTTAGAGGGGAGTTCTTTTGAATTCTTCTCCCACTTATAGTTTATCGCCTCTTCAGGAGGGACGATATGAAGAACGGAACCTTTTATTTCATTAATAGCCATATAATCAATAATAATATTAAAATAAAGAACACAACTACACAAACAGTCGCAGGCCTTACACTATTGTATTTTTTTTTTAGACTTGACACCCATTTCACTCCACTGAAGCCTTTGGATTTATGACGATCCAATAAGTCTTTCAATATATCAAGATCATCCTTTTTACATTGCCGATTGATGATGGTTGAATAATCCTCCAAACGCTTTACAGCCTCTTCGAATGATTCACATTCCTTAGTAAGAAATCTATATGGCATCGGGCGCCCTATGTTATCCTTCTCTACAAAGCAACCTTGAATATAGTAAGATGAATCCTTAATTGCGCAATTAGCTTGTGATGACAATCCCATTTTTTCACTAAGATTCTTGCTCGCGACTGGTGAAAGGAGCAATCTATTACTTGCGACTGTCAATTCATGAAAAGCATAGACCTCCTCCGGAGTACTTGACTCTTGGGAAACTATTCCATCAATTACGAATGTATCCTTTATCAGGCTATCCTCACTTTGTGCCCATAATACTGTTTTCATCCGAATATTTTTGATTTGATTAGCTCCTTCATGAATTTCTCCCTATCCCTTAAGTCGCATAAGATGAAGTTATCATTAAACATGGAAGCAAACGGTTTATTAGCAACACTGTCAATGAACGGAGTAGGAAAGACCTTCTGTACAGAAGGAGGTATGACATCTAAATGAGACCCTAAAGTCACAAGATGATGTTTAATGGAATCCTTATCCCCATATTTCTTTTCCAGATGCCTCCAAATAAAAGACATTCGAGCCCTGACATCTTCTTCATATTTCTTATCGGACAAATAGCGAGAGGAATCAAACACAAAGAAGATTATGTCATTCTTGTTGATCATATCTACATAATTCTCCCCAATATAGGAATCACCACCTCCAATATCTCTACCCTTTCTAACTTTTATTCTTCTATCACCATAGGCAAAAATAAAGCTATCATAATCTTCCACTCCTGTTGCATTAGGGTCTTTAGATTCATCTTGCTTAAGGGTATAATAGAACTGCGTTTTCCCTGCACCCTTCATACCCAGGACAGCAAGG
>CAMWXH010000136.1 GCA_947178165.1 uncultured Porphyromonadaceae bacterium
TGCCTTCGGGAGAGGAACCGGAAGAACCGTCTCAATATCTTGAATGATTATTGTTCAGGGAAATGAATAAGAGCGACATTGTGAGGTTAATCCTGATATGTCGCTCTTTAATTTTAAATATTAATCCGTAAAGGGATTATTAATAATAATCCGTAAGGGACTGAGAAATGAATAAAGTTGATGATTTCGAGTTGGAACCGGATGATATGGATGTATCCGGTGACGGCTCGGTGGGTGAAGATATTGAAAAGGAATATGAGTCGATGTTTATCTCAGCCGATGGGCGTGAGATGTATGAGCATTTCCGTTTTGTTGCCGATAAGGGGCAACAACTTCTCAGGGTTGATAAATTTTTGACCGATAGGATGGAAAAGACTTCCCGCAATCGTATTCAGCAAGCCGCTGATGCAGATTGTGTGGTTGTTAACGGAAAGCCGGTCAAGAGCAGCTATAAGGTCAAGCCGGGCGATGTGGTCAGCGTTGTTATGGATCGTCCTCGTTATGACTTTGAAATTATTGCTGAGGATATCCCTCTTGACATAGTATATGAAGATGCCGACTTGCTTGTTGTCAACAAGCCGGCTGGACTTGTGGTGCATCCGGGGCATGGCAATTATAGCGGAACTCTTGTGAATGCATTGGCTTGGCATTTTAAGGATAATCCGGATTATGATGTAAGCGATCCGCGTCTTGGCCTGGTTCACAGAATAGACAAAGATACATCGGGGTTGCTTGTGGTGGCTAAAACTCCGGAAGCAAAGACCGATCTTGGAAGCCAGTTTTTCAATAAGACTACAAGAAGGGAATATAACGCCCTGGTCTGGGGAGATTTTGATGAAGATAAGGGCACAATCACCGGGAATATCGGAAGAAATCCTAAAAACAAGCTTCAGATGGCAGTATTGAAAGATCCGGACCAGGGGAAGCACGCTGTGACTCATTACGAGGTTCTTGAACGATTCGGATACGTGACCCTTGTGAAGTGTGTGCTTGAAACAGGACGTACGCATCAGATTCGTGTTCACATGCTTAGTCAGGGTCATCCTCTGTTTAATGATGAAAGGTATGGGGGAGACAAGATTCTGCGTGGCACCACTTTTGCCAAGTACCGGCAATTTGTCGATAATTGCTTTTCCATTTGTCCGCGTCAGGCTCTTCATGCCAGAACACTTGGCTTCCGTCATCCGCGCACTGGCGAAGAGATGGATTTTGAAGCGCCTGTGCCTGAAGATATGACAAGGCTTATCGAAAAATGGCGGGATTACAGGACTTCTAATTAAATAGCTTAGACCACTTTGTGCAAAAATTGTTAATTGGAGATGGCAACTCAAATAAAGTGAAAATATGATTTTGCATATATTGTAATTTTAATTAACTTTGCAATGAGTAGCGACTGACGCTAAGAGGCTTTGCAAACAGCCTCTGAAGATGAAAAGCAATAGATTACGTAATGAATACCCCAGAATATAATTTCACAGATATATCTCCATACGATGACTCGCAGTTTCATGAGAAGATGGAGAAGCTTATCAAGGAACCGGGCTTCCTTCATGCCATCCGTTACACAATGCCGGAGGAGGATATGCCAAAGCTTCTGAGTGAGCTTGAAAAAATAGACAATAAGCACGATTTCCAGACTAAGATAATGTATCCTTTCCTGGAAATGCTTGCAAAGACCACTACGTCGGGCATCTCGCTCGGAGGAGTGAAATATTACAATCCTTCGATGAATTATGTATTCATAACCAATCACAGGGATATTGTTCTTGATGCCTCTTTCCTGAATCTCGCTTTCTTGCGACGCGGAATGCCTACATCGGAGGTGGCAATCGGGAATAATCTTCTTGTTTTTGAATGGATTAACGACCTTGTGCGCCTAAACAAGAGTTTCATTGTAAAGAGAAATACCGGTTTGAGAGAGGGTCTGGAAGCGGCGAAGAAATTGTCGGCTTACATCCGGTATGCAATTTTAGATAAGCATGAGTCGATATGGATTGCCCAAAGAGAAGGCAGGGCAAAAGATAGCTCTGATCATACTCAGGAATCCTTGCTAAAGATGCTTTCGATAAGCGGAGAGGGCACTTTTAATGAGAAGCTTGAGGATCTTAATATCATGCCTGTTTCCATTTCATACGAGTTTGACCCCAATGATTATCTTAAGGCTAAGGAGTTCCTTATGCGCCGACGTGATCCTCAATTCAAGAAATCACAGAGAGACGACCTGTTCAGCATGGAAACCGGACTGTTGCAGTTCAAGGGGAAGGTGCATTTCCAGATGACTCCAAGGATAAACACAAAACTTGATCAGATTGGTGATTTCCGTGACACCAATACAGCTGCTAAATATGTTGGCGCTTTGATTGATAATGCCATACATCGCAGCTACGAGATCTTCCCGATTAATTATATAGCCTACGATATGCTTCATGAAAGCAAGAGGTTCGCAAGGAAATATAGCGAGGAACAGCGTCATGAGGTTGAGGAATATTTCAACCGCCAGCTTAACAAGGTTGAACTTGATGATGTGACTGAGGAGGAGAGGAAATATATGATGGAGATGATGCTTGTGATGTATTCTAATCCTCTTAAAAACAAGCTTAAGACCCTCTTGGGAGGCATTGTGTGATGTTTGCCTGAACTGAATGTCAGTTAAGGCAAGCCCCAATAAAGAAAAAACGAATGAGACTACCGTTCTTAATCATATTTCTGCTTTTTTTAATTGCAGTCCTGATTGATATATATATCCTGTGCGATCTCAAGCGTGTGGTTGCTCAGAGAAATAGGATAAGATGGCAATTTGGCTATCTTATCTCCATGCTGGTTGGATATGGGTTGCTAATTGCCGTGATGTGCATTCCTGTAAGGGATGAATCGTCGAACATTTTGCCGGTGATGTGGCTTCTTTATTCTTTCCTTACTATATATATCGGGAAGTTGGTTTATACTGTCTTCTCTTTAATCGGACGATTGTTCTCTTTTATCGGCAGCCGTTTTAAAAAGGAGAATAAATATGAGATAAGATATGGCAGGGAGAAAAGAAAAAGATACATAAGCGCGAAGATTGGATTTGTTCTTGGTATTGCTTCCTTTTTCTTATTATGGTGGGGAGTATTCTTTACTCGAAAGGAGATTGTGGTGAACAGGGTGGAGGTAACATCCACAAAACTTCCGGCCTCTTTTAACGGATATAAGATTGTGCAGTTTAGTGATGTCCATGTAGGCACTTGGGGAAATGACACGACATTTGTATCGGAACTTGTTGACAGAATAAATGGGTTAAAGCCGGACTTGATCGTGTTCACGGGCGACATTGTGAATCGAAGAACGGATGAATTGCGTCCTTTCCTGAATGTCTTATCGAGATTGAAAGCTAAAGATGGAGTCTATTCCGTATTAGGTAATCATGATTATGGCGATTATATAGATTGGACAGACGAGGCCGACCATAAGAAGAATAATGAACTTCTCGCAAGCTGGGAAAAGGAGATGGGATGGAAACTTCTGAACAATGAGCGATCCTTTGTGAAGAGGGGCAATGATTCAATTGTTATTTTAGGTGTTGAAAATTGGGGTGAACCTCCATTCCCGGAATATGGCCGGTTGAAGGATGCCTATCCTATAAGCCGGGATTCAGTATATAATCTTAATGACTCCCGGTTTAAAGTCTTGCTTACTCATAATCCGGAACATTGGTCGAGGGAGGTGATGAAAGTCTCAAATATCGATCTCTCTCTTTCCGGCCATACGCATGCAATGCAGATGATGATAACATTGGGTAATTGGAAATGGAGTCCGTCAGTATTCAAATATCCCAGATGGGGAGGTTTGTACAAGGAAAAGAATGCGGCCGGAGATCTGATGCATCTCTATGTCAATATCGGGTCGGGTGAAGTGGGAATGCCTTCGCGTATAGGCAGTGCTTATCCGGAGATAACTGAGATTATTTTACACAGGTAGAAATGCGATGAAAGGAGTCTATCTTTCGCTTGGAAGCAATTTTGGCGACCGGAGGAGCAATGTTGAAAATGCGTTACTCCGCATGGAGGAGATTCTGAAAGATGTCAGGAAATCGGAGGTGTATGAAACTAAGGCGGTTCATGGATTTGGGCCGGCTTATTTCAATGCCGTGATTTATGGAACCACCGACTTAGAATATGAAGAGTTTAACATCTTTCTTAAGGGATATGAGAAAGGGTGTGGCCGAACACCAGAGTCAAAATTGAGGAATGAGGTGGTTATTGATCTGGATATAGTGGTTTGGGATAATGAGATTGTTCGGCCCATCGACTTTGCAAGAGAATTTTTTCAGATTGGATATAAGGAAATGCAGATTGGGAACGAATAAGCAATAATAAGGTTGTTGCCTTACAATGGCTTTAGAATTTGGAAGCCCGCCGATAAAGGAAGATTCCAATAATGAGATATACAACATTGGGAATCTGCATTGCTATGAATGGAGTGGTAAGCCCATTGACCGCGAAAGAACTTGTCACGGTAGAGAAGAGAATATAACTGAAACTTAGGGCTAAGCCTATACCAATGTTCAAGCCCATTCCACCTTTTGATTTTTTTGATGAAAGCGACATGCCGATAAGGGTAAGGATGAAGGCCGCCGCCGTGGATGCATAACGTTTCTCGCGCTCTATTTCAAAACCCTTGATATTGGCCACTCCGCGCATCTTCTGCTTCTCTACATATTCCGTTATCTGGGGAGTGGTTAGGGTCTCCTGATCGTTTACGGATATGAGGAAGTCTTTAGGTTCGATAGGTATGATGGTATCCATCTTTGCTCCCGAGCGAATCTTCTCTCTACGGCCATCAAAGTCGCGTATCATATAGTCTCTAACGCTCCAGTGATACATTCTTGCTGTATCATAGACCACAGTCTGGGCTGTCATTCTTGATACGAGCTGCTTTCCATTGAATTTATCAAGAGAGAATCTATAACCAGTTTTAGTATCATTTTCAAATCTGCCGATATAGCATACCACCCCCGGGCTTGCCATCAATTGTATATCAAGTCCTGTGGTAACGCTTTTATTCTTAACATATTTGTTAGTGTAATTGATTCGCCGTTGATTGGTGGGCGGAATGAGATAATTGCTCATCACAAATGTAAGAGCCGCGATAATGGCAGCACCGATCATATAGGGGCGCAGCAAGCGCCTGAAGCTGATGCCACTTGAGAGGATGGCGATAATCTCAGAGTTTCCTGCGAGTTTGGTGGTGAAGAAAATCACTGAAATAAAAACGAAAAGAGGTGATAGCATCAGTGCGAAGTAGGGGAGAAACGACATGAAATAATCGAAAATCGTTTCTGAGAATGGTGCTGTCAGAAAAGCGTCAAGCTTCTCCGTTACATCAAACATAGAGATTACAGCCAGCATAAGAATGGTGGCCATAAGGTATGTGCCGAGAAATTTTTTCAGGATAAACCAATCTATTCGTTTGATGGCGAAAATATTGACCAACTTTCGCCATAGCCACTTCATAGCGTTTCCAAAACCTTTAACAATTTTGTTAGGCTTCTTAGGCTTCAAAGGTTCACTGACAATCTCTTCTGAAATGGTTTCAGTTGAAGTATGTTCTAAAATCTCACTCATTATAATCTACGGGTCACATTAACTACCATCTCTTCCTTCCAAGATTTGAAATCACCGGCAATTATATGCTTCCTTGCTTCACGCACGAGCCATAGATAGAAGGCAAGGTTATGAACGGATGCAATCTGCATAGCGAGTATCTCCTGGCTAATGAAAAGATGTCGCACGTAGGCTTTTGAATATGTTTCATCCACAATCGATGCCCCTCCGGGATCAAGGGGAGAAAAATCGTCAGCCCATTTTTTATTGCGCATATTCATTATGCCGTTGCGTGTGAAGAGCATTCCGTTTCTACCATTTCTTGTGGGCATGACGCAGTCCATCATATCAACACCTCTGTCAATGGCTTCGAGAATGTTGGCCGGAGTGCCTACACCCATCAGGTAGCGTGGTTTATCTGAGGGCAGGATGTCGTTGACGACCTCTATCATTTCATACATCTTTTCTGTTGGCTCTCCTACAGCCAGACCGCCGATTGCATTCCCTTCAGCACCTAAGTCAGAAATAAATTTAGCTGATTCACGGCGTAAATCGGGATAAACGCAACCTTGAACAATAGGGAAGTAGGCCTGCTTATATCCGTAAAGACCTTCGGTTTCATTATAGTGTTTCCATCCTCTGGCAAGCCAGCGGTGGGTGAGACCGAGAGATTTCTTGGCATAATCATAATCTGCCGTGCCTGGAGCGCATTCATCAAGGGCCATCATTATGTCTGCTCCAATCACCCGTTGGATGTCAACCACATTTTCCGGGGTGAATAGATGCTTGCTTCCATCGATATGAGATCTGAACCACGCTCCCTCCTCCTTTAGTTTTCGGTTAGCAGAAAGCGAGAACACCTGAAAGCCTCCTGAATCAGTAAGTATGGGTCGTTCCCAACTGTTGAATTTATGCAAGCCTCCTGCTTTGCGGAGCACATCGAGACCCGGACGAAGATAAAGATGATACGTGTTGCCAAGTATAATCTTTGCATCAATATCATCTCGAAGCTCCTTCATGTGGACAGCTTTTACGCTCCCCACAGTGCCGACCGGCATAAAGATGGGGGTGGGAATTTTTCCGTGGTCTGTCGTGATTTCCCCGGCTCGAGCAGAGGTATATGGGGCAGTTGCCTCTATTTTGAAATCCATTCTATTTCTCTATAATCTATTTAGAATACAAAATTAACCATAACTCTACAATTTAGCAAATTTACAATCAGCTCTTGAATCTTTTGTTGCAATAATATCCTTTATAT
>CAMWXH010000137.1 GCA_947178165.1 uncultured Porphyromonadaceae bacterium
GACCACCGAGATCTACACAAGGCTATTCGTCGGCAGCGTCAGATGTGTATAATAGTCATGTAAGCAATCACTTCATTTGGAACAACGATTTCGGCAAGACACGCTCTTTCCGCGTGGGAGGCCGGTTGCATATCCCCTGGACACAAACCGATATTTCAGCCGGAGTAGAGAATGTGCAGAATTATATCTTCTTTAACTCCTCTTCGCTTCCGGAACAATACGGAGGGAGCGTACAGCTATTCTCAATGGCTTTAGAGCAGAAGTTGCACTTCGGAATATGGAACTGGAACAATACCTTAACTTATCAGGCCACTTCAAATTCCGACGTGATTCCTCTTCCCGCTTTCTCTCTATACAGCAACATGTTCATAGAGTTTGAAGCGTTCAAGGTGCTTCGGATGCAGATTGGCATTGACTGTGATTATTACACAAAATACAAGGGGCTTTCATATCAGCCTGCCACGATGCAGTTTCATGTGCAGGGCGATGAACCGATAGATGTCGGCAACTTCCTTTTTGCCAATGCCTATATTAATGCAAAAATAAAAAAGACACGTTTCTTCATCGTCTGGAGCCATTTTAATCAAGGACTTTTCGGAAGCAACTATTTCTCTATGCCGCATTATCCCGTGGATCCGAGACACTTACGTTTCGGTCTTTCAATCGATTTCGCCAATTGAATGCGCTACGGATGGATGCTGAGAGATAGTGCCGCATAACATATTGATTTATGAAACCTTCGCGATAAAGACAGCGTTATAAATACATATAGCTTCCCTATGTTTAGTCATTGGGAAAAATACAGTCTTTACCGCTTTATTTGAAAAACTCGGAAAAGCGAATATATATAACTACAAATCAAAAGACAATGGAAGAAAAAGATCTTGAAATGCTTGCAGAGAAAGGCATTTCACAGGAAAAATTTGAAGAACAGCTTAAAATGCTTAGCGAAGGATTCCCTTTCCTTCGTCTGGAAGCACCTGCCACAATAGGTCATGGCATTACCCCTGTATCCCCTGAAATGGAAGCAACCGCAGTGAAATGCTGGGATGAATTTCTCAGTGCCGGGGGGACCGTACTGAAAATGGTTCCCGCAAGTGGCGCCGCCTCCAGAATGTTTAAGGATATTTTCTCATTCGTCGGTGGCAAGAAAGATAACCCTGACAATGATTTCATGAAGAAATTCTTCGATGAAATTGAGAATTTCGCTTTTTATCCTCAGCTCAATTTCATCTGCGTCTCCCTCTATGGCAAGAGCATTGACACTCTAATTAAAGAGAAGAGATATAAGGAGGTTGCAGAGGCGCTTATCGAGAAGATCGGCCTTAACTACGGTCATCTGCCAAAGGCTCTGCTGAATTTCCACAAAGTATATGGCGGAGGCCGGACAGCTATCGAGGAACATCTCGCAGAGGGTGCGCAATATGCCGCAGGCAAGAAGCGCAAAGTGAATGTTCATTTCACTGTTTCGCCTGAACACCTTCCTCTTGTGGAGCTGAAAGTTGAAGAGGCCAAAGGTCACCTCGGTCATCTTTACGATGTGGATTATGATGTGACCTACAGCATCCAGAAGCCTTCAACCGACACGGTTGCCGCCAATTTCGATGGAACTCCTTATCGTGAGAACGGCAAGCTTTTCTTCCGTCCCGGCGGTCATGGCGCCCTGATTGAGAACCTGAATGATCTTGACGCAGATGTCATCTTCATCAAGAATATTGATAATGTTGTGCCCGACACACACCGCGAGTCAACTATCAGATTCAAGAAGATCCTCGGTGGAGTCCTTGTTGCGACTAAACAGAAGATCGACGAATATTGCCGCAAACTTGAGAAAGGCACCCCTTCTGAAGAGGAGCTTGAAGAGATGCTTAAATTCCTCCGCAATGTGCTTTGGATCACAAATGACAATGCTGACGCTATGTCGGCTGAAGAGAAGGCCGCCTATATTTTCGGCAAGCTGAACCGTCCCGTTCGCGTGTGCGGAATGGTGAAGAATGAGGGTGAACCCGGAGGTGGCCCGTGGTTGGTTTATAATGCAGATGGAACAGTAAGCCTCCAGATTCTTGAAGGCTCTCAGATTGATATGAAAGATAAGCATTCCGTTGAAATGCTTAAAGAATCAACCCACTTCAATCCGGTTGACTTAGCAGTGGCTACAAAGAACTATAAGGGTGAGAAATTCAATCTTCCCGAATATGTTGACAAAGCCACGGGCTTCATCTCCGAGAAGAGCCGTGAGGGTGTTGAGATTAAGGCGCTTGAGCTCCCCGGCCTTTGGAACGGAGCAATGAGCAATTGGAACACCATCTTTGTTGAAGTTCCCGCTGATACATTCAATCCCGTCAAGACCGTAAATGATCTTTTACGTCCTGCACATCAGTAAGTGATTGCAAAATATCTGTATTTAAAATAAATTTTGATTAATCAATAAAATATTTTAGGCTGTGCGGTTAACGAATTGCACAGCCTAAAATATTTACATAACATACTTATCTATGTCCCCGTTCACGACGCGGGTCTCTCATCAAATTCATCAGTTCGCGATGCTGTCGCAGCAACTTCCGTTTTTCACCCAGCTTAAGCAAACGGACTTCCAGTTCCTTATGCTCTTTATTGGCAGAATAGAGAAGATAAGTCATCGTGATCATCTTCGCATTGTCATGATCCATCCTCCAGGTGCCTGTCTGCTTTCCTCCGTTGAGGAAAGTCACAGTGATAGGATTCAGTTCGTTATCTGCAATGAGATTTGCCACTTTATCCGCCTCCGGGCCTGTGAATAAAACCGTATTCAGTCCATCTCGGCGATAGTTAAGCGCCTGGTCATAAGGAACCACAGCGGTTTCCGCTGAGACAGAAGGCGCATTGACCCTAATCCTGTCAAATTCACCGCCCTTAAGCGCTGCCACAAGTTCAAGCTGCCGACTCTCACTCAACCGGGCAACGACACCTGTGGATTGAAGCGGATAACGATTCTCCCAACCTTGAAAAATCATATATCCTTCCACCTCTCTTGAATTATTAACCGCACGAAATTCAGGCAGCAGGCTCCCTATCTTATCTTTTAGAGTCGTTGCGACCTCATTGCACGAATCCATCTCGTTAGAGATGATCTGCACCGAGTCTGTAAGGGTAATCTTATAGGTTTCGTATTCCCTCTCCCCTGAATCATTTTTCTTCGCACATGCTCCCAGCATCAATGCGGCTACAAAGAATATCGTCAATTTTTTCATATATCAGTAATTTCTATTTTTATTTTGACTTCGAAGCCATATAATCACATTCTCGTCACCTCCCTTACACCTGAAACAGTCTTTATTTTCTTGATGAGCGAGGTCAACTGACGTTGGTCAGTGATACCAATCACAAGATAACCCTGGAAGATTCCATCATGGGAATCTATCGAGATGTTCCTCAGATTAGTATTCGGCTCTTTGGCAATTATCGAGGAGATATTGGCCACGATGCCAATGTCGTCGTTGCCAATAACGCGTATGTAGGCAGAAAGCATTTGGCCAGTCTTTCCACTCCAGTCAGCCCTTATTATACGGTAGGGATATCGTTCGCGAATATGCGCCGCATTGGGGCAATTGCATTTATGAATCTTTACCGCGCCATCAGATGATATGAAACCGAATACTTCATCTCCATATATAGGATTGCAGCACTTTGCAAACTTGTAGCTCAATCCATTTATTGACTGTTCTCCTATTACCAGGACATCATCTTTGGTACTCCCCTCCTTGCGTATTATCTGATATTCCTCTGCAGATATCTTCTCCGGTTCAGTTTCAGAATCGGAAGTGGTGAAATCTACATAAGTGTTCAGGAACTTTCCTGCATCGATTCGGTCCGCCCCCATCTCTGCAAAAAATTCAAGGGCAAACTTATAGCCTTGCTTCTTTATCAGCTTCATCAACACGCCTTCGTCAATCTCAACCTTACGGTTCTTTGCGCGTCTCATCAATGATTCCTTGCCTAAATCGGCAAGACGCTGTTTCTCCTCATTAAGGCTTTGCTTGATTTTGTTTCGTGCTTTTGAGGTAGTGACGATATTGAGCCATTCCTGCCGTGGCGTCTGGTTGGTTGAGGTGAGGATTTCAACCGTATCTCCATTCTGAATCTTATACGTAAGCTTCTTATGCGCCCCGTTCACAATGGCTCCGGTGCAATGCGCTCCCACATTGGTATGAATATGAAATGCAAAATCAAGAGCTGTTGCGCCGGCCGACATCTTGAAGAGGTCTCCTTTGGGAGTGAACGCATAAACCTCTTCCCCGAATGCATCTGCCTGAATGTTTTTCATCAGCTGCATAGGTCCGGCTTCGGCAGTTTCAAGTATGTCGCGGATATTATTCATCCATTGGTCCGTGCTTGCTCCCTTCCCTCCTTTGTAGCGCCAATGGGCGGCCAAACCTTTCTCAGCGACGAGATCCATTCTCTCCGTTCGGAACTGCACCTCAACCCATTTTGATTCAGGCCCGAGAACAGTGGCATGGAGACTCTCATATCCGTTGCTTTTAGGTATGGATATCCAGTCGCGCATACGCGCCGGGTTTGCGGTGTACATATCCGCAAGTATGGAATAGGCAAGCCAGCAGTCTGACTTCTCCTTCTCTTCAGGGGTATCGATTATGACACGGATGGCAAAGAGATCATAGATGCCCGGTAGATCCACCTTCTGCTTCTTCATCTTATTCCAGATAGATGAAATAGATTTTGTGCGTCCCTTAATCTCAAATTTGAGACCGGCCTTTTCAAGATTATCCTTAAGCGGGCCTATAAAAGATTTAATGTAAGCGTCTCTTGAACGCTTTGTCTCATTGAGCTTATGGGCAATCTGCGTATATATCTCCCTGTTAGTATATTTAAGAGAGAGATCCTCGAGTTCACCCTTGATTTTATATAAACCAAGCCTATGAGCCAGCTGCGCATAAAGGCAATTGGCCTCGAACGCCACGTTTCTCACCCAGTCTTCATCGGGATGATGATTGATGGCCCGCATCACGACAAGATTATGAACAATCATTATTATAATCACCCTTATGTCATGAGCAAGCGCCAGCATCAGGCCACGAAAATTCTCCTGATTGTGGGCACTGTTGCGGTTTCCGAATTTTGAAACATTAGAGATGCCCTCCAAAAGTCCGGCCACATCTTCTCCCCACTCTTTTCTAATCTCTGCCAAAGGAAGCGAGCCGCCGGCATATAAAGGATATAGAGCGATGGCAAGCAAAATGTCATGATCGGGATCCACCATCTCCGCAAACGCATATGCTGTGCGGAGGGTCATTATGGCGGAGCAGAGGCCATGCTCATTATGAGCAGGAAGTCCGTTTCTCAAACCTTTCCTAAGTGTTTCATTAACCCTATCCAATTCCTTGTCACTTATATTTGACCCCAATCTGCCTTTCAATTCCAAGATAAGAGAACAAAGCTCCCTCATCTCTGCAACAGTCATTATGTCAGTCCGGTTATTATTCATATATGTCTATCTGATTCCCTTTTATGGGCTTAATTTGCTTGTCAAGTCTTAAACCCGTTTAAACTTTTACATAATGCAACGATTAAAAAGATTTGAACGAGTTTATTATTTCCTAACAAAATTACAAAAAAATTGCTTAATAATTTGGAGCATTCAAAAAAAATGTCTAACTTTGCATCGCTTTTCAGAAGAAGAGCGGTTAAAAATGGTGAAATTAGCTCAGTTGGTTAGAGCGTCGGATTGTGGTTCCGAAGGTCGTGGGTTCGACCCCCACTGTTCACCCCGAATACCGAGAAGCTCCGTGGACTCACCACGGAGCTTTTCTCATTTAGTTCATACCCACGTCAAATGATACAGATAACTGACAAGACCCTTTGCAGCGGTTGTGAGGCTTGCGCACAGATATGCCCCACACAGTGCATCGATATGGTTGACGACAGCGAGGGCTTCCCCTATCCGGTGGCCGACCCTCATAGATGTATCCATTGCGGCCTGTGCGAAAGGGTTTGCCCATTCCTCAACAAACCCGAAGTGAATGATGAATCTACGGAGTGGGTGGCGGCAGTGAACAATGACACCGAAACCGTACGCAAGAGTTCGTCGGGTGGAATCTTCTCTGCATTGGCACATGATACCCTCTCCCGATGCGGAGAAGTGTGCGGTGCAGGGTTCAACATGGATTTCTCCGAAGTCTGTCACAGGTGGGCTTCAACCACTGATGAGATCGAGGGATTGATAGGTTCCAAGTATGTGCAGAGCAGGGTGGGAGAGAGCTTCAGTGATGTGCGCGAAAAGTTGAAAGCCGGCCTCCCTGTTCTCTTTGTCGGTACCCCATGCCAGACGGCGGGGCTGAAAAATTTCCTGCAAGGAAAGTCATACCCCAGGCTTCTCCTCGTGGATGTTCTCTGTCATGGTGTCCCGAGCCCACAGGTGTGGAGACGTTATCTGAGCGAGCGCATTGATTCACTTATCTCCGCTAACCCCGGATTGGCGGACCATGCCGTTGATGCAGTCTCGTTTAGGGACAAGCGCAATGGATGGGAGGATTATTCTGTCACCGTTTGCATTAGTGCCCGTGATCGCGATGGGGCGATCGTCCACAACCGGCAATCCATCAATAATGCCTAAGACCTATATATACAAGGATTC
>CAMWXH010000138.1 GCA_947178165.1 uncultured Porphyromonadaceae bacterium
CTTCAAAAATGAAAAGGGAAATCACCAAGATCCTTTTCGAGCAGGGCTATATCCTGAACTACAAGTTTGAGGAAGGCCCCACACCTCAGGGCACCATCAAGATAGCCTTGAAGTATGATCCCATCGACAAAGTGAATGCGATCAAGAACCTGCACCGCATCTCACGTCCGGGTCTCCGTCAGTACACCGGTTACAAAGATATGCCGCGTGTGTTGAACGGGCTTGGAATTGCAATTATCTCCACATCACAGGGCGTGATGACCAACAAAGAGGCCAAAGATCGCAAGATCGGTGGAGAAGTGTTATGTTACGTATATTAATGGAAGGAGGTATTTATGTCAAGAATTGGTAAAGCACCCATCGCGCTTCCTGCAGGCGTAACAGTAACAGTAAAAGACAATGTAGTGACAGTGAAAGGCCCCAAGGGAGAGCTTTCACAGGCAATCAACCCTGATCTTGAGGTCAAGGTTGAGGATAATCATGTAGTAGTGACCCGTCCTTCCGACGATCGTGAGCATCGCGCCCAGCATGGCCTGTACCGTGCGCTTATCCACAATATGGTTGTGGGCGTATCAGAAGGGTATAAGAAGGAGATGGAGCTTGTAGGTGTCGGTTATCGTGCCACATCCACCGGCCAGGTGCTCGAGCTTTCATTAGGCTTCTCGCATGCAATCTATATCAAGCTTCCTAAAGAGATTAAGGTAGAGGCAAAGTCAGAGCGTAACAAGAATCCTCTGATCATCCTCGAGTCATACGACAAGCAGCTGCTTGGTCAGGTATGCGCCAAGATCCGCAGTCTCCGCAAGCCCGAGCCTTACAAGGGTAAAGGTATCAAGTTTGTTGGCGAGGTTATTCGTCGCAAGTCAGGAAAGTCGGCTAATGCCAAATAAATAAATTAGGAAAACCATGATATCCAAGATAGCAAGAAGAAATAAGATAAAGACCCGCATCCGCGGGAAGATCTCTGGGACTGCAGAGCGTCCACGCATGAGCGTGTTCCGCAGCAACAAGGGGATTTATGTTCAGTTGATCGATGATCTTGCCGGCGCTACATTATGCGCTGCATCATCGAAGGGTCTCGAGGGAGGCACAAAGACTGAGATCGCCGCAAAGGTAGGCGAAGCGATTGCAAAGAAGGCACAGGAAAAGGGCATCAGCCAGGTAGTGTTCGACCGTAATGGTTACCTTTTCCACGGCAGAGTGAAATCTTTGGCAGACGGAGCACGTCAGGCCGGTCTTAAATTTTAAGTTATTATGGCAAAGAGAAACAACAGAGTTAAATCTACTAATGATTTGGAATTGAAAGACCGTCTTGTAGCCATCAACCGCGTAACAAAGGTTACAAAAGGTGGACGAGCTTTCAGTTTTGCAGCGATAGTTGTAGTTGGTAACGAGGACGGCGTGATTGGCTGGGGCCTTGGCAAAGCCAACGAGGTAACTGCGGCAATAGCCAAAGGCGTTGAGACTGCAAAGAAGAACCTTATCAAGGTTCCTGTTCATAAAGGGACCATCCCTCACGAAGTTGAGGCAAAATTCGGTGGCAGCCGCATCTTCCTTCGCCCCGCAAGCGAGGGTACCGGAGTTAAAGCCGGTGGTGCAATGCGTGCCGTTCTCGAGAGTGTAGGAATCACCGACGTTCTTGCAAAGTCAAAGGGATCATCCAACCCTCACAACCTTGTAAAGGCAACAATCGCCGCTCTTGATGAGCTTCGCAGCCCGGCTCAGGTAGCTCAGAATCGTGGCGTTTCGGTTGAGAAAGTTTTCAACGGTAAATAATCGAAGAAATGGCACAGATAAAGATCACCCAGATAAAGAGCCGCATCAACTGTCCAAAGGTACAGAAGCTCACATTGGATGCGCTCGGACTTCGCAAAATGCAGCATTCAGTGATCAAGGAGGAAAATCCTTCAATCATGGGAATGGTGAAGAAGGTTCATCACTTAGTTAAAGTAGAGAAACTTTAAACTTTAAAAGAGAATCAAAGAAATGGAATTACATAATTTACAGCCGGCTCCCGGCAGCAATAAGAGCAACAAACGTGTAGGCCGTGGTCCGGGTTCAGGCTACGGAGGCACATCCACCCGTGGACATAAAGGTGCAAAGTCACGTTCAGGCTACAGCCGCAAGATAGGTTTTGAGGGAGGTCAGATGCCGTTGCAGCGTCGCGTTCCGAAATTCGGCTTCAAGAATATCAACCGTGTTGAGTATAAGGCTATCAACCTCGACGCCCTTGAAGCTCTGGCGGCGGCACGCAACATCGCCAAAATCACAGTTGACGATCTCCGCGACGCCGGCCTGGTTGCCAAGAAAGCTCTTGTAAAGATTCTCGGTAACGGTTCATTGAGCCGTGCTCTCGAGGTTGAGGCCCATGCTTTCTCTAAGAAAGCAGAGGAGGCTATCGCAGCTGCAGGAGGTTCTGTAACCAAAAAATAAAAACATCTGACAATGGGATTTACAAAAACAATAAAGAATATCTGGAGCGTAGAGGATTTGCGCAAGAGGATAGGGATTACCCTTCTCTTGGTGATAATCTATCGCTTCGGGTGCTATGTGGTTCTGCCGGGTATCAATCCCGATGACCTTTTGGCACTGAAGAATTTCACTCAGGACGGTCTGATGCAGCTTCTCGATATGTTCTCGGGAGGTGCATTCTCTCAGGCATCAATCTTTGCCCTCGGTATCATGCCCTATATCACGGCATCAATCGTGATACAGCTTCTCGGCATGGTTCTTCCGGCATTCCAGAAGATGCAGAGGGAAGGTGAGAGCGGAAGAATGAAACTCAACCAGTACACCCGTTATCTGACCGTGTTGATTCTTGTGCTCCAGGGTCCTGCCTATCTGATGAACCTTCAGTATCAGGTAAAGGCGGCCGGCGGCCATGTAGAGATGGGCTTCTGGACAGTAGCCTTCATGACTATTGTTCTTGCAGCCGGATCAATGTTTATAATGTGGCTTGGCGAGAGAATAGACCAGAAAGGTGTAGGAAACGGTATATCCTTCATCATTTTGATCGGTATCATCGCGCGTCTTCCGGAGGCTTTCATCCAGGAGTTCACGGGACGTCTGATGAATTCAGCCGGCGGCGGTCTGGTATTATTCCTTGTTGAGATCATCATCCTTCTTGCAGTTATCGCAGGGGCGGTCCTCCTTGTTCAGGGAACGCGCAAAGTGCCTGTGCAGTATGCGAAGAGGGTTGTCGGCAACAAGCAGTATGGCGGTGCCCGCCAATACATTCCTTTGAAGGTTAATGCTGCAGGTGTGATGCCGATCATCTTTGCCCAGGCCATTATGTTTATCCCTGTCACATTGGTTGGATTCAGCACAGATAAGACCGGTTTCTTTGGTGCGATGACTGATATGTATGGCTTCTGGTATAACTTCATATACTTCATCATGATTGTGGCATTTACCTATTTCTATACTGCAATCACAGTGCGTCCGGCACAGATGGCTGAGGATATGAAGCGTAACAACGGTTTCATTCCCGGAATTAAGCCAGGCAAGCCTACAGTTGATTATCTTGATTCCATTATGTCGAGAATAACCCTTCCGGGTTCAATCTTCCTCGGTATTGTCGCTATCCTTCCCGCGATTGCGCATATCTGCGGGCTCAACAGGAACTTTGCATCCTTCTTCGGAGGCACATCTCTGTTGATCCTTGTTGGAGTTGTGTTGGATACGCTTAGGATAATTGAGGGACACCTCCTGATGCGTCACTACGACGGATTGATGAAAGACGGACGAATCAAAGGTCGCACCACAGGAAGTGGCGCTTTCTAAGAATTGTAACTCGTTGGCAATTTGAAATGATCTATATCAAGACAGCGGAAGAGATTGAGAAGATGCGTATGGCTTGCGATCTTGTGAGCCGCACGCTCGGAGAGGTGGCAAAGTGGGTAAAGCCCGGTGTGACCACTCTTCGTCTTGACACCATAGCAAGAGAGTTTATCCTCGATAACGGGGGTAAGCCCTCGTGCTTAGGTTATCATGGCTTCCCCGGCACGCTTTGCATAGAGGTTAACGAGACCGTTGTTCACGGCTTCCCTTCCAACTATGCGTTGCGTGATGGAGACATCGTCGGCACAGATTGTGTGGCAGAGCTGAACGGTTTTCACGGCGACAGTTGCTACACATTTGCAGTCGGTGAGATTGATGAAAAGGTGTCGAAGCTTCTCAGTGTGACAAAGGAGTCTCTATATAAGGGAATCGAGGCCGCAAAAGAGGGGAAACGCATAGGCGATATCTCAAACGCGGTTCAGAGTTTCTGCGAGCGTCATGGCTACAGTGTGGTTCGTGAGATGTGCGGCCATGGAATAGGGAAGAGCATGCATGAAGACCCGGAGGTGCCCAATTACGGGCGTCGCGGTGTTGGCCCTGTTCTGAAGAACGGCATGTGCATTGCTATAGAGCCTATGATCAATCTTGGCAGCAAGAATGTCAAGATAAGTTCGGAAGACGGGTGGACCTGTCGCACGCGCGATGGAAAACCCTCGGCACATTATGAGCACACGATAGTCATAAACGGTGAGCATCCCGAAATACTGACCACTTTCGACTATATTGAAGCCGCTCTCGGTGAAAAATGACATTAAGGATTGCTAAGCATATAACAGAAGATATGGCAAAACAAGCTGCAATAGAAATAGATGGCGTGATTCTTGAGGCATTGTCAAACGCAATGTTCAAAGTCGAACTGGAAAACGGGCATGAGATTACAGCCCATATATCCGGCAAGATGCGAATGCATTATATTAAAATTCTTCCCGGCGACAAGGTGCGTGTGGAAATGTCACCTTACGACCTTAGCAAAGGAAGGATATCATTCCGATATAAATAAAGCAACAAGATATGAAAGTAAGAGCATCAATAAAGAAACGCACTCCCGACAGCAAGATCGTTCGCAGAAAAGGGAGATTGTATGTAATCAATAAGAAGAATCCAAAACTTAAAATGCGTCAAGGATAATTTTATTACCTTTGCAAATAAATTGTAAGATACAATATGGCAGTAAGAATTGTCGGCGTAGATTTGCCGCAGAACAAAAGAGGTGAGATCGCCTTGACTTATATATTTGGTATCGGCCGCAGTGCAGCCAATACAATCCTTTCCAAGGCAGGTGTTGACCGAGATATCAAAGTTAAAGACTGGACCGATGCTCAGGCAGCGGCCGTTCGTGAAGTAATCCAGACTGAATATAAGGTAGAGGGTGACCTCCGTTCCGAAATTCAGCTCAACATCAAGCGTCTGATGGATATCGGTTGCTACCGTGGCATCCGTCATCGTCTTGGCTTGCCGCTTCGCGGACAGAGCACCAAGAATAATGCTCGCACCCGTAAGGGACGTAAGAAAACAGTTGCTAACAAGAAGAAAGCTACTAAATAATAACATAAAAGTATGGCAAAAAAGACAGTCGCAGCTAAGAAGAGGAATGTCAAGGTTGACGCATCCGGTCAGCTTCATGTGCATAGCTCTTTTAACAACATCATTGTGTGTCTGGCCAACAGCGAGGGTCAGGTTATCTCCTGGTCATCCGCAGGCAAGATGGGCTTCAGAGGCTCAAAGAAGAACACTCCTTATGCAGCTCAGATGGCGGCACAGGATTGTGCGAAAGTTGCATACGATCTCGGCCTCCGCAAGGTTAAGGCGTATGTGAAAGGACCCGGCAACGGCCGTGAGTCAGCAATCCGTACCGTTCATGGTGCAGGCATCGAGGTAACAGAGATCATCGATGTTACTCCGCTTCCGCATAACGGATGTCGTCCTCCCAAAAGAAGAAGAGTATAAGAATAAAAGCACCGTTTTGATCGTTAGATAAATATATCGGTAGATCTTAACCCTTCATAAACGAAAATTCAAGAAAATTTCGGAGAGTCCGCTAAGCCCCGGTCCTGAATGCGAATAGACTGTCACGTATCTTTCTCTCGACAGTCGCGGCTGCGCTAAGGGATGGGCTCATGGGCAAAAAAATTGAAAAAGAAAAATGGCAAGATACACTGGACCAAAAACAAAAATTGCGCGTAAATTCGGAGAGCCGATTTATGGCGATGACAAAGTTCTGGCAAAAAAGAATTATCCGCCGGGACAGCATGGCGTAAACCGCAGGAGAAAGACATCTGAGTATGGTCTGCAGTTGCGCGAGAAGCAGAAAGCAAAATACACTTACGGCGTATTGGAACGTCAGTTCCGCAATCTTTTCGAGAAGGCAGCCCGTACCAAGGGTATTACCGGTGAGGTTCTTCTCCAACTTCTCGAAAGCCGTCTTGATAATGTGGTTTATCGTTTGGGTCTTGCTCCCACACGACCCGCAGCTCGTCAGATCGTGCTTCACAAACACATCACTGTGAACGGAAAGGTAGTGAACATCCCTTCATTCCGTGTAAAACCCGGTGATGTAGTTGCAGTGAGAGAGAAATCAAAATCTCTCGAGGTAATTGCCGATTGCCTTGCAGGTTTCAATCACAGCAAATATCCCTGGATTGAGTGGGATGAGAGCATAAAGGGAGGAAAATTCCTTCATATGCCGCAGCGTGAGGATATCCCTGAGACCATCAAGGAGCAGCTGATCGTCGAGTTGTATTCTAAATAATAAAAATTAAGATACCCATGCCAATTTTAGCATTTCA
>CAMWXH010000139.1 GCA_947178165.1 uncultured Porphyromonadaceae bacterium
GATTGCAATCATCGGCCGTCGCCTTTTCTATGATAGTATAACTGATTTTGAGAACTGCCTCAGGACGGCTTCGCACCTGTCGGAGGATTGTTCTTTATCTTTTTAACAATCTCTACTCCAAATGGTTCAATCTTAAGGGCCTCAAAGTCCTATTATTGTTTCATTTAACTCAATTTAACTATCTGTTGGCACGCTTACGCTCATTTTCGTCAAGAATGATCTTGCGCAAACGGATATGATTGGGGGTCACCTCCACATATTCATCCTCCTTGATATATTCAAGAGCTTCCTCGAGAGAGAAGATAACCGGAGGAACAATCCTTGCCTTATCGTCGGCTCCGGATGCACGCATGTTTGTGAGTTTCTTCGATTTTGTAACATTGACAACTATATCGTTGTCTTTGGCATTCTCTCCTACAACCTGTCCGGCATATACCTCCTCCTGAGGGAAAATGAAGAAACGTCCGCGATCCTGAAGCTTATCGATTGCGTATGCGTATGCCGTTCCGGCTTCCATAGCAATGAGAGACCCGTTGGTGCGTCGTTCTATATCTCCCTTCCACGGCTGATATTCAAGGAAGCGGTGTGCCATGATAGCTTCGCCGGCTGTGGCGGTAAGGATATTGTTTCGCAAGCCAATGATACCACGTGATGGGATATGGAACTCAATATCAATACGGTCATTGCGCGTTTCCATAGAAACAATCTCTCCTTTCCTGCGCGTAACGAGATCGACAACCTTAGATGAATATTCTTCAGGCACATTAATTGAAAGAGCTTCGATCGGTTCGCATTTCACTCCATCAATCTCCTTTATGATTACCTGAGGCTGACCCACCTGCAACTCATATCCTTCACGGCGCATAGTTTCGATCAGGATTGAGAGATGAAGCACGCCTCGGCCATAGACAATCCATTTATCCTCCATATCCCCTTTCTTTACGCGAAGAGCAAGATTTCGGTCGAGTTCTTTCTCAAGGCGGTCGTTGATATGACGCGAGGTTACATATTTTCCATCCTTGCCGAAGAATGGCGAGTCGTTGATGGTGAAAGTCATTGACATTGTCGGCTCATCAATGGCAATGCGAGGAAGGGGTTCAGGATTATCAAAGAGGGTAAGCGTGTCGCCTATTTCGAAGTTCTCAAGACCTACTATGGCACAGATATCTCCACTGGAAACTTCCGACACTTTCTTACGGCCCATGCCCTCGAAAACGTGGAGCTCCTTAATGCGCTGTTTGGTGACAGTGCCATCTTTCTTACAGAGGCCAAGCTCCATCCCTTCGCGAAGCGTTCCGCGATGCACGCGGCCTACAGCTATACGTCCCACATAACTGCTGTAATCAAGGCTGGTGATAAGGAGCTGGGGATCTCCCTCCAATTGCTTTGGTGCAGGGATATACTCTATTATGGCATCGAGCACTGCGGTTATGTCTTCTGTTGGCTTGCGCCAGTCGGTTGACATCCAATTCTGTTTGGCCGAGCCATAAATGGTGGGGAAGTCGAGCTGATCTTCGGTGGCATCAAGATTGAACATCAAATCAAACACCATCTCGTTCACTTCATCAGGACGGCAATTAGGCTTATCAACCTTATTGACCACCACAACAGGCTTCAATCCCATCTGGATTGCTTTCTGCAGCACAAAACGGGTCTGGGGCATCGGCCCCTCAAAAGCATCCACAAGCAACAGACATCCGTCGGCCATATTGAGCACACGCTCCACCTCTCCTCCGAAGTCGGCGTGTCCCGGAGTGTCGATTATATTAATCTTTGTGCCCTTATAATCGATCGATACATTCTTAGAGAGGATGGTTATTCCTCGTTCCCTCTCAAGATCGTTATTGTCAAGAATAAGTTCTCCGGTTGATTGATTCTCTCTGAAAAGGTGACCGGCAAGCAACATCTTGTCAACAAGAGTGGTCTTGCCGTGGTCAACGTGGGCGATAATCGCGATATTTCTGATGTCCTGCATTGGATTTTTCCTTCAATTTTATTTTTATCCTCTTTGAACGCGCAAAATTACTAAAAAGTTACGATATTTATACTATATTATATGTTATAAAACACGTTTTTACCTCCATTTATACCTCATTTTAACTTTTCTTCCAATCAAAACGCGAATTAGTATTAGAATAGACTTACGCAACGTTGCAAATTATCGGGATACTTCTCTTGCTAAACGGGGTCTGAAAGGAAATCACGTGGAGGTGCCGCTTCTTTCTTTCTCTTTTCGATCGGCTTACCTCCTTTTCTCTTGACGCTCGGTGCGGTTCCTCTTTCCGATGTTTTCTTCCTGTCACTTTTCTTTTTATTTCCTGATGTGTCATGAAGATTCGTAACTTCCGGCTCACTACCCTTATCCAGACTGTCAGAGGCAAGTATAAGCGATTTAACCACCTCCTCAGAGTGCGGCGTGCTTCGTTCCCTTCTGTTCCATAGGAAGGACCCTCCACAAATGATAAGAGCCACGAGCGCAATCGCCGTGGCTCCTGTACGTTCATCTTTAGTAAGCCTTTTCATTAATACATGGGGGTGAAACCTTTCGACTTCTTTAAATCTTTCGTAATGTCTCCGACAAGCATTGTCGATTCTTTAGCCGATGTGTCAAGTTTCAAAATCGGCGAACCGGGCTTAAGGTTTACCTTGTTGAGATCAACATAGTAATAACCGGGGTTGGTTACAATATCGAAATAGTACCTGAGGTCGCGCGTGTCGGCATAACTTCTCCACTGCGTGCTGCTCAGGTTGGGCGAACCCTCAATTTCATAGGTATAAGGCACGGATGAGTTAAGCAGGACACTACGAGCAATCGACACTCCGAAATCTGCATCACTTACCGGCTTTACATGGTGAGCAAAATAATTAGCCCTTACGCAACGATCCGGACTGGAGACAGTGCCCGGAAGCATATTCTTCCCTCCGATTTTCTCCCAGTAATCTATAATCGCTTTCATATCGGGCCATTGGGGGTCGTTGGTCATGGCACGATAATCACCCATGTCATACACGCGCACCTTGCCGTGATCAAACTCAAAAATTATGCTCTTGCCGCTTGCGTCGGTCACTCCCCAGTGAAGCTGGGAAACGGTGCCTTCGTCGAATGTCGCACCTCCGATGTTGAAATCCTGTTTCTCAAGAACTGCCACGACTTCATCGGTGGTGGCATTGTTATCGAGCAACCATCCTACGAACATAGCCAACGACATTGGGGGACGTTTAGCCGTCTCGGGATTACCATAGACTGTACCTTTGCAGAAGAGCCCGTTAACCACCAATCCTTTTTCATTCATTCCTTCAGTGATTCCGCCATCATATCCTACCGCATAAACGGCTCCATATTTGGAAATCCAGCTGATGGCTCCCGGCTGGTCGCTACTCATTTTCTGAATGCCACGCGGATAGACATAAAGATTTGTCGGGATAGGGGTTTTCCAATCAAGCGAACGGGCCACGACATAAAGGCTGTCGGTGCCTTCATAAAGAATGCGTGAGCAAGCATCAGCCTGCTGGCTAAGACCTGAAACGGCTGTGACAGCTAATGCCACTCCTCCTATAAGTTTAGTTATCTTCTGCATAGTGAATCTGTTATGTTTTTCAATAATAATGTTTAAAAGATGTACCGACAGCCTATAATGTCATGCTGTCTCTTCAACTTTCTTACCCTTAATAACAAACTCACCCCAAGTAGGTTCACAAACATCACTTATCCGGCTGCCCGGTTTCTTCGATTTTTCCAGGCCCGGGGATGGTGTAGATAGCTGAAAGAGAGAATGTGATTGGAGAAGTGGCCCCATAACCGGGAATGAACCATGGATTTGATAGCGAATTGGAAATAGTCTTAAACTTAAAATGGTATCTAAGGCTCCATCCCAAAGAGAAATGCTTCACTATCTTCACTTTGATGCCGGCCAAAGCCTCGCCATAAAATGCATGGCCACTGAGCCCTCTCAGGTTAAGTGTCTGCTGCTCGCCCCAGTAATCGCTGCCGATTGTCACATTATTCACTTCGTATGAAAAATTAGAATAACCGGCCCTCAAGCCCAAAAAGCATTGATAGTCGGAATTACTTTTATAAAGGAAATTGTAATTAATACCTAATTTCGTATAGAAGGAAGGCTTTGTCTTATATGAATAATTTTGATTTTCAGGGGTGGAACTTGCAAATCCCACACCAGCCTCAATCACGGGGAAAAACCAGTTGTGAAGCGACACGTCGGCCCATAGGTCGAAGCTGCCGTATGACTGTCCGGCCGCCATAAGTATCGCGTCAGCAAAATTCACACCTACGCTTACACCATTATATAGTGGATATACAGGCTTAGACTTAGGCTTGACAACAGTATCGAGAGTGGCAAGAAACATTACAGGCTCCGGAAGCGGGTCGCCGTGTTTGTCATAATAATGCATCACTACTGTCGGCTTCTGATCATCAATATCCACAGGCGTTATAGTGCGGTTTGGCCTTATGGGAGATTTTGTTTCTATACTGTCATTAACCTCGAGTGAGTCGGGCATCTCTTCCGCGTCCTCCACATCCACCACGTCAGGGGATTGCGCATGTGCGGACGGCCTAAAGATAAAGGCGCAAATCAACGATAAAATTATCAGCGTGTATATCAAATATCTGCTCTTATTCATCTTCATCCTCTGAGTAATCCGGAGTCTCTCCCGTATTGAAATATATCTGTATGTTCTCCATATCAGCGTTAGTGATTCGATCACCGGGAACCGCGATAGAATCAATAAGCAGCCCCGTATTCCTTATCTCCTTAATGTTATACACATAGCTTGCGCCACAGGCTGATGAAACAAAACGCGCTTCCCTTGAATAAATGAACGTGACCGTATCAGCGATGTCGTATGGCTCGTATGCTTTGTTGATTAGCTTGAACACGTAGGACGTGGTGTCGGAATCAATCCTGAAAGGCAGATAGAGATTGGCAATTGCACGGTTTCCTTCGGAAAGTATGGAGTCTCCCGGGGCACCTATTCCGTAAACCCTGATTGAGTCAATGCTTATGGTGGTCATTTTCCCTTCCATCACACCATAAAAGCCGGCGTAAGGAAGCGCATTACGGTTATCGTAGCATTCATCAGTAGCACAGCTTGCAACTAATCCTGCCAACCCCGCAATGAAAGCAAGCGCTGATATAATTCTTCTCCTAATTCCGGTCATATCAGAACTCTTCTGAAATCAGATAATTATTACGCTCTGCCGAATTGCGCGTGATAAGCTCGCCGATAAGTCCTGTGCAGAAGAACTGCACCCCCAAAACCATGAATGCAAGGGATAGATAGAAATAGACCGACTTAGTGACCCAGAAATTGAATGTATCCGAACACATTGCAATTATCTTAAGGAGGAGCACCACAAAGACGGCGATGAAACCGATAAGGAACATCAATGAACCTAACAGTCCGAAAATATGCATCGGCTTGATACCGAACTTAGATTGAAACCAAAGTGTGCCTAAGTCGAGATAGCCATTCACGAAACGATCGAGGCCGAACTTGGTTGTGCCATATTTTCGGGCCTGATGATGAACCACCTTCTCCCCTATTTTCTTATAACCGGCATTCTTAGCAAGATAAGGGATATATCTGTGCATATCGCCATAGACCTCGATATGTTTCACGACATCGCGACGATATGCCTTCAGGCCGCAATTGAAATCATGAAGATTCTTTATACCGCTCACTTTTCGGGCAGTGGCATTGAAAAGCTTGGTAGGGATGGTTTTTGACAGCGGATCATACCTTTTCTTTTTCCATCCCGAAACGAGGTCGTAGCCCTCCTCCGTGATCATCCTGTAAAGCTCCGGAATTTCATCGGGGCTATCCTGAAGGTCGGCATCCATAGTGATAACCACATCACCCTTTGCACGAATGAAGCCTGTGTTGAGGGCCGGAGACTTGCCATAATTGCGAGAAAAACTCACGGCATGAACGGCATTGTTTTCCCCCGCAAGACGTTTGATCACATCAAGCGAGCGGTCGGTGGATCCGTCATTGATAAAAAGTATCTCATACGAGAAACCGTTTTCCGTCATCACCCTCTCAATCCATTTTGTGAGCTCAGGAAGGGATTCCTCCTCATTATACAGAGGCACTACAACTGATATATCCATTCTTCTTGTTTTTATTGCAAAAATTTAATCTGCACACGAAAGAGGTGTTCAGAGATGTTAAGTGTTGAAATATCGGCAGATTACAAACAGTAAAATCAAAGGTTGAACCGATTTCAACAATAACGATTACAAAATTACAAAAAATTTTTTTGATAAAATATTTGGATGTTTGAAAAAAACATCGTAACTTTGCATCGCTTTTCGGGAGAGACGCTAACAAATGAGAGCAAAGTTAGCAAAAGTCTCATCTGAAAGCCATAGGATGATTCGCTAGCTCAGCTGGTAGAGCACAACACTTTTAATGTTGGGGTCCTGGGTTCGAGCCCCAGGCGGATCACAAGAGAAAAGCAGTCAGACTAAAGTCTGACTGCTTTTCCTTTTATTTTAAAGCCATTTCTCTATTTCGAAAAGGAGGCGCATAGTAAAAAAGCTGTGTAAGATTCAAAAAAGTTGTACCTTTGCAGAAAA
>CAMWXH010000140.1 GCA_947178165.1 uncultured Porphyromonadaceae bacterium
GGCCCAGCTACACGCTACCAGCGTCATAATGATTAAAAACAGTTTTCTCATACTTCAATAATTTAGAGATAAGTTATAATAGTATTATGTTACTTCTCTTTATCCCCCTGACGGGGTTTCGTTTCATATTCACGCGATCACCGCGCGCAAAAAGAATGATTGATAAGATGATTTGTTAAAATATTTTCATGAGCTAACGGTGTCAGGTCATATCTTAACAAGATAACATGATTTGAATCTCACAAAGCAAAATAAACCGACGTGGAATCTTTCAATTTCAAGTCTATTTACAAGGCTTACTTTCGCAAATTTAATATTCTTTATTGAAAATATCAAATTTTGTAAAAAAAATTTAAAATTATTTTTTTGAATGCTTTTTCTGTCACATTCTCCCCCTTTTGTTAGTTTATATTTATTTCCCCTTTCTAATGACTCATATCAGGATGATAGGAAGTTTGGGCAAGATAGGCGGCACAGGCAATATAGGCAATGTAAGCGTTGTAAGCGAATGGGCTGTGTAAGAATAAACCAATAAAAGGGCATATGCAGTGGCATATGCCCTTTTATTGGTTTATTCTTACTAATTCTGTTTCATTTATTCCCCTTGATCCTGTGCCTCCTTGGGAAGAGTGAGATGGAGGGTTGCCCAGCCCAAAACTCCGGCAAGAAGTGAGCCTACAAGGATTCCGAGCTTGGCATCGTTAAGAAGAAGCGACAATGCGGCGTCTCCTCCTCCGAAACTGAGGTTGGCGATGAAAAGCGATACTGTGAAGCCAATGCCTCCGAGGAGGGCAACAGAACCAAGACTCCACCAGTTGGCGCCTTCGGGCATCTTCGACCATTTAAGGAGGATGGCTATGGCAGAGAAGATGAATATGCCCAAAAATTTACCGAGTATCAATGCAACTATAATGGCGGGTGCAATTCCATGGAAGAGCTGGCCAATCTCCATGTCTCCAAAATATATGCCGGCATTGGCAAAAGCAAATATCGGAACTATAAGGTAATTTACAAGAGGATGAAGCGAGTCTTCCATATCCTGCAACGGAGATATGACCTTATCGGATGAGGACTCTATCTCCTTAAGCCAGTTCATCTGGTCTTTGTTGAGAATGGTGCGGGAATTAAGGGCCTCATCATTTTCATGGGCAAAATAGCTTATATTCTTTCGGATATTCTGCACATATTTCTTAGGAGCGTAAACCGGTTTTGCCGGAACGCAGAATGCTACAAGAACCCCTGCAATCGTTGGATGGATTCCGGCATTAAGGAAGAAGAACCACACAAATGCTCCGATTATTATATAGAATAGCTTTGACTGGATGCCGGCTTTTCCTCCAATAAAAAGAGCTAACAAACAGATAGCCGCATATATGAGCAACATATAATCGATATGCGTGCTATAGAAGATGGCTATAACAAGTATGCCGCCTATATCATCCACGACGGCAAGGGTTGTGAGAAAAACCTTGAGGCCTATAGGGACGCGGTTGCCAAGCATTGCCAGAACCCCTAATGAAAAGGCAATATCAGTGGCCATTGGTATGGCAGCCCCGCCGGCGTATGGAGTTCCTTTTGCCATAAGCCAGTAAATCAACACAGGCACGGCCATACCTCCTACGGCACCGACAATCGGGAGGAGCGCATTGCGGAAATCAGAAAGCTCCCCCACAAGCACCTCACGCTTTATCTCAAGGCCTACCGAGAAAAAGAAGAGTGCCATCAAGGCATCATTGATGAATGCCATAATCGACATTGGCTCCCCGTGATGGCTGAAAAGGTTGAATCCGCCTACCTGAAGAGCTATCTGATGGGTCCACAGGGAATTGTATAAATCACGAGTGAACGGAAGATTGACAACAAGCAAAGCTAAAGCAGTGGCGGCAATCAGGACATTGCCGCCATTTGCATAATTCTTGATTGTTTTTCGGGCCGTATAAAAGACTGAAGACATAACTGTTCAGGGTTTTAAAGAAATTCAAGCAGGGTTTTATTATCTTTCACGCAGGATTTATCTCATCCCTACCGTCAAGAAGAGCAAAAAGCTGTTCGGAGGCCTCTTTAGTTTTCACCTTCTCTACTTTATCAGTCACGACTCCGTTTTCGTCTGTAACAAAAGTGGTACGCACGATTCCCATATACTTACGTCCGGCCATCTTCTTCTCCTGCCATACGCCGGCAAGTTCACAAAGATTCCCTTCAGTATCGGAAACAAGCGGGAACTGAAGCCCATTCTTTTCGGCAAACCGGCAATGGCTCTGAGCCGAATCACGGCTTACGCCAATCACTTGATAACCCATTTTATTGAAGATATCATAGTTGTCGCGGAAGCTGACAGCCTCCATAGTGCATCCCGGAGTGGAATCTTTCGGATAAAAATATATGATGAATTTCTTACCGGGGTAATTTGAAAGTTTCACTTCGTTGCCTTGATAGTCAACGCCAAGAAGGTCGGGGAATTTATCGCCAATATTCATAGTAATTTCTGTTTATAGTGTTTTATTTTATTACGCTTTACAGGGGAAAAATGTTCAACTTAGAAAAATTAGCATATAATAAAAACAGATATCGGGAAAGAACCCGATATCTGAACATTCCTGTTTAATCAAGCTTGAGGACAGCCAAGAAAGCTTTCTGCGGAACTTCTACAGAACCGATTTGCTTCATTCTCTTTTTACCGGCCTTTTGCTTTTCAAGGAGCTTGCGCTTTCTGGAGATATCACCTCCATAACATTTTGCTGTTACATCTTTACGCACAGCCTTGATAGTTTCCCTTGCGATTATCTTGGCTCCGATTGCTGCCTGAATTGCAATGTCGAACTGCTGACGAGGAATCAATTCTTTAAGCTTTTCGCACATACGCCTTCCAAATTTCACTGCATTTGCTTCATGAGTAAGCGTGGAGAGAGCATCAACACTCTCCCCGTTAAGGAGGATATCAAGCTTCACGAGCTTTGATTCGCGGAAATCGTGAATGTGGTAATCGAATGATGCGTATCCTTTTGAGATTGACTTGAGCTTATCATAAAAATCAATCACAATCTCGCCGAGAGGCATATCGAATGTGATCTCCATCCGATTGCCGGATATGTATTCCTGTTTGACGAGTTCTCCCCTCTTTCCGAGGCACAGAGTCATTATAGGGCCTATGAAATCGGCCGCTGTAATTACAGTGGCGCGAATATAGGGTTCCTCTATATAATCGATAAGTGTTGCTTCCGGAAGCCCCGAGGGATTGTGAACTTCAGTCACGTTCCCTTTCTTGTCATGCACGCGATATGAAACGTTGGGCACGGTGGTTATTACATCCATGTCAAACTCCCTGCCAAGACGTTCCTGAACAATCTCCATGTGCAGCAGCCCCAGGAAGCCACACCGGAAACCGAAGCCGAGAGCGGCCGACGATTCCGGCTGGAATGTAAGCGAAGCGTCGTTAAGCTGCAGTTTCTCAAGCGCGGCGCGAAGGTTTTCAAAATCTTCGGTATCTATTGGATAAACACCGGCAAAAACCATTGGCTTAACCTCCTCAAATCCATCTATAGCCTTATCGCACGGACGGTTCACGTGAGTGATCGTGTCGCCAACCTTTACCTCCTTAGAGTTCTTGATGCCGGAAATTATATAACCCACATTGCCGGCTGAAAGCTCTTTGCGGGGAGACATATCAAGCTTCAGCACTCCTATTTCATCAGCATGGTATTCCTTCCCGGTAGCAACGAATTTTACGAAATCATCAGTTCGTATTGTACCGTTTACAATTTTGTAATATGCTATAATGCCGCGGAACGGATTGAATACTGAATCAAAAATGAGTGCCTGCAGAGGAGCATCCGGGTCACCTTTGGGAGCTGGAATCCTTTTTACAATAGCCTCCAAGATCTCATCCATTCCCATGCCTGTCTTACCGCTTGCCCGGATTATATCATCATAGTCGCAGCCGAGGAGATCCACAATCTGATCGGCCACTTCATCAGGCTTGGCACTGTCAAGGTCACATTTATTAAGGACCGGGATAATCTCAAGGTCGTTGTCGATGGCCATATAAAGATTTGATATGGTCTGAGCCTGTATCCCCTGTGACGCATCAACTATCAGGAGCGCGCCTTCGCATGCCGCAATAGAGCGGGAAACCTCATAGGAGAAATCCACATGTCCCGGAGTGTCTATAAGGTTGAGAATATATTTCTCGCCATTAAGCTCATAGTCCATCTGAATGGCATGGCTTTTGATTGTGATGCCTCGCTCCCGCTCAAGATCCATATCATCAAGCACCTGAGCCTCCATATCTTTTGCGGCAACGGTGTTGGTCCGTTCCAGAAGACGGTCGGCAACAGTGGATTTGCCATGATCTATATGCGCTATAATACAGAAATTTCTGATATTTTTCATTTTCTTACTCTTTTCAGATGCAAAATTAGCGAAAAAAATCGGATTTTTAAAGGATTAGGCTCCATTCAAAAAAGAGGAGCCATCCGCAGCTTCGCGAATGCTCCCCTTTTTATTCATTTTTGGGCATATCGCCCGTCATATTTAGGCGTATTGCCCATCAACATCTTAATATCATTTGCAGCTGTCCATAGGGCAACGTGGCTTTATCTGCTTGAAGAAGTCATTGCCTTTATTATCCACGAGGATGAATGCAGGGAAATTCTCGACTTCGATTTTCCAGATAGCCTCCATGCCGAGTTCGGGATACTCCAGAAGCTCAACATTCTTGATAGAATCTTTTGCCAGGATTGCAGCCGGGCCTCCGATAGAGCCAAGATAGAAGCCGCCATGTTTCTTACATGCATCAGTTACCTGCTGGCTACGGTTTCCTTTTGCAATCATCACCATCGAACCGCCTGCGGCCTGGAACTGATCAACGTAAGGATCCATACGGCCGGCAGTTGTCGGGCCGAATGAGCCGGAAGGCATATTTTCCGGTTTCTTGGCCGGACCTGCATAATAGATAGGATGATCTTTCAGATACTGAGGCATAGGCTCACCGGCATCAAGACGTTCTTTAATCTTGGCATGAGCGATATCACGTCCTACGATGATTGTGCCATTGAGCGAAAGACGAGTGGAAACAGGATACTTGTCAAGGGTTGCAAGGATCTCCTCCATAGGCTGGTTAAGGTCAATTTTCACAACCTCGCCTTCTCCGGCCTGACGCATAGATTCGGGGATAAGTTCTCCAGGGAACTTGTCAAGCTTTTCAATCCAGAGACCATCCTTATTAATCTTTGCTTTCACATTGCGGTCAGCAGAACAGCTCACGCCCATACCAACCGGGCAGGAAGCACCGTGGCGAGGCATACGGATCACGCGGATGTCATGTGCAAAATATTTACCACCAAACTGAGCGCCAAGCCCGATGTTGTGGGCGGCTTCGAGGAGTTCTTTCTCAAGCTCAACATCACGGAAAGCGTGGCCATACTCATTTCCCTTTGTGGGAAGATTATCATAGTATTTCACAGAAGCTTTCTTCACGGCGGCAAGGTTTGCTTCGGCAGAGGTGCCTCCGATCACGAATGCGATATGATAGGGAGGACAAGCCGCTGTGCCGAGGGTCTTCATCTTCTCGATGAGGAAAGGCACGAGCGTTTTCTTGTTAAGGATTGCTTTTGTCTCCTGATAAAGATATGTCTTGTTGGCAGAACCGCCTCCTTTGGCAACAAACAGGAAATTATAGTCCATACCCTCAGTTGCGTGAATTTCGATCTGAGCAGGGAGGTTGCAACCGGTGTTCACCTCATCATACATTGTGAGGGGAGCATTCTGTGAGTAACGGAGATTATTTTCAGTGTAGGTCTTATATACGCCTTCAGAGATCTTCTCTTCGTCATCACAGCCTGTCCACACCTGCTGGCCTTTGTAAGCAGAGCAGATAGATGTGCCGGTATCCTGGCAGAAAGGAAGCACGCCCTTTGCAGCCACCTCTGCATTGCGAAGCATAGTGAGGGCTACATATTTATCATTTTCTGAAGCCTCGGGATCATTTAGAATCTTGGCCACCATCTCATTATGTTCGCGCCGGAGCATAAAGGAACAATTGTGGGAAGCCACATTGGCGATCAGTGTAAGAGCCTCGGGATCAACCACAAGCATTTCATGACCGTTCCAATTTTCCACTTTTACATAATCCTTCGTTATAAGCTCATACTCCGTGGTGTCGGGGCCGAGCGGGAACATTTCCTGATAGTGAAAAGGTTTTGTTGCCATAATAGGGGTTATTTCTCTTTAAGTTTTTACCATGGTTAAGCAAGCGTATATTTCCAACTACTCACTTAGTTTAAACATCTTTGGCAAATTTAGACATTATTTATCGATTTAACAAATTTTAGAACCCCTCCGGAGTTAACAATTTGCCGAACCACCGATTTTTCGCTAATTTTGCAATCCAAGAATAAATGTGCTCATTATTAAATAGGATGAAGTTAAGAAAGTATATATATATTATTG
>CAMWXH010000141.1 GCA_947178165.1 uncultured Porphyromonadaceae bacterium
TTCGAATTTTTACACAAAAACAGAGACTGCCTAACTTTGCTTGTTAGACAGCCTCTCTTCACTAACGTTCTTCATCGCAGATAATCTGTGACGCCATGATTACAGGCATACCGATTCTGAGATTAGCGCACTGCTTGATACTATGAAGGGGGTCCATGTTGGCTATTGATTGCCTGAAACAATCAAATTCTCTTGTCGTATCAAATTGCATCCGTCGGTATATGGTAATTGCTTTATGGTTATTTTGCAATACTTCCAATAGGTACTGCTTTATACCCGCTTGTCTTAAAAAAGGCAGGGAATATCTGAAGATATCTTTGGCTAACCCACAACCACGATATTCTTTTATCGTTCCCGTCCCGGTATCATAAGCAGCCTGTATGCCGTTATACATGCCGATTCCGTTTAGCGTGAATGCTACTATTTTTCCATTATCAAAAGCGGCAAACGATAGTTTAGGAACATATCCAAGTCTTATCAGCATAGACTGCACCTCGCTTTTGTTGAAATGAATCTCATAGTCCGAGAACGCATTTGAAAAGCCCTCAAACAACTCATTAAAACCGATATTCTCTAAACTTCGTATTTCCATACAATCTCTCGTTGCTTACATTAGGCTTA
Source organism: uncultured Porphyromonadaceae bacterium (assembly GCA_947178165.1). Taxonomy (GTDB): domain Bacteria; phylum Bacteroidota; class Bacteroidia; order Bacteroidales; family Muribaculaceae; genus Lepagella. The sequence continues at coordinate 622 of CAMWXH010000141.1, forward strand.
TTTTATAATATTGGAAAGTCTTGGTTCACCCAGCATCGTAGAAGTGAACTCTACAATCTGGTAGTCGGCAATACCATTGATCTTAAACGGGTCATGAGATATGATAGTGTCCACCACCGATCGGTTCTCCGCTCTCTTTTCAATATGTCGTGGACTGACATTAGTCAATCCGAATGCAAAAGTACGAAAATTTCTTGAGTTTTAACTATCTTGCGTGGTGATCCAAGAGAGATTTTGGCCGAGGTTACCACATTTTTATCACCCGATTATAGTAAAAGTCTGTTAAGGTTTACCCATCTTGGAGTGGATGTGTGAGTTGAATGGCTGCGAAAGATGATGAATGATGGCAAATTTAATACTTATAATCAGCTTATTACAATATGTGTGTTATAGATATGCGTATCTCATAACACGTATAACGCACAATCATTCAGTAAATTATGGTTGGTATGGTGACTAATGTGGTGACTTGGGGGGTATGATTGAAAGAGTTGAAAATCGCTGAATGCCTTTAGGATGCGTAACAATACGAAGCAAAGACCGTTAATTCATTGAGAGTTAGTGGCCTTTGATGGTGGCAACAGGACCTGAGTTTGTGACCAGATGATGCACGTCAGCGGTCATAAGACTCAAAAGACCTTGATGGACTACATCAAACTCTCCCCCGAAGAGATAACCGATGACTTAATAAAGGGTGAGTCTCAATAATAATAAATAATGACGAGCCAAATAGCCTCCATGTCAAAGAAAGAAAGCGATATGTGGTAAAATTCGTTGTCAAGAGAGAATATGTTTTATAACACATAAATCTCGCGTGAATTTTTCACGCGAGATTATAAGATGTCATTTTTTTTTTCTAACTTTGCAGCGAAAAAATCTAAATGACTACATCAACATGTTACTTCGTGTAATCTTTGAAAATTTTCTGTCTTTTAGGGAACCTGTTCAATTCGATATGTTCCCTAATCCAAAACGGTCCATACATGACCATCATATTTATCACCATGAAATTCCGGTTCTAAAGATTGGTGCTATATATGGTGCCAATGGTTCTGGTAAATCCAATTTAGTAAAAGGACTAGATTTTATAAATGATTTTGTGTCTAGAAATGATTTCTTCAAGGAGATAGATATGTCTGGATACATACATAAAGGTAATCCTGATGCAGAGGATCAATACCTCAAGGCAATCATCGAATTTGAGACTGAAAATAAGTACTTTATTTATTCGTTTCAAATATCAAGCGATCGTGTCATCTCTGAATCTTTATTACTTTCTGGAATTGGGCATAAGGATAATGAAATTATATTTAAGCGTGAACTTGATAAAGTTTGCGTAGGAGAATCTGTTGATGATAAAGTTCAGCAAGCGATTGATACTTTACTCGCAAAAAATCCAACTGTTTCATTGATTCAATTGAATGAACAATTCCCAATTATTCCAGGTCAGGACATACAAATTGCAACTCAGTGGCTTCAGCATTCTTTGGTAATAGTACCTTTTAATGCCGTTGCTATAAAACTTATAGACCAAATGGATAATAATCCTAGGTTATTAGATTTTACAAGGGAGGTAATGTCTAAAATAGGATTGGGCGTATCAGATATAAATATAAAAGAAGAATTATTTGAAAATTGGGTTAAGAATAAATCTCATCAAGTATATAGTAAAATATCTTCTGAACTAGAAAGCGATAAGATCCTTGGTGTAACTCAAGACAATCGCCAGATATTTATTGCTATGAAAGATAACGATCAAACTATTGTAAAAGAATTTGTCTTTAAACATCAGGGGCTTGAAGACAAAGTATTTGAAATGGACATTAATGGGGAATCTGATGGTACGGTTCGGCTATTAAATTTAATACCTGCTCTATATGGGGCAATTGAATTAGGGAAGACGATTATTATTGATGAAATCGACCATAGCATTCATCCGATATTAATATTTGCATTAATCAAACTTTTTGCAGATAACAATACAAAAGGACAGCTTATTTTCACCACCCATGAAACTTGTCTTCTAAATCAGAAAGTTTTACTTCGTGCAGATGAAGTATGGTTTGCGGAAAAAATTGAAGGTGCAACTAAAATGTATTCTCTTAATGATTTCAAGGAGCACAACACAATTTCAGTAGAGAATGGATATATAAATGGCCGGTATGGCGCAATTCCGTACATAGGTAATATAGAATGGCTACAATAGAACATCTACTCAATGGGTATTCAAAACCAGATGGAGATTCTGATTTAAGAGAATCTACTGAGTTTTCAGATATTTTAGATGGAATAGATGTATTGACATCAGAAAGTAATTCTATTCCCGAGGAATATAAAAAAGGAACTGGAACGATTTCTAGTTTCTTTATTGTTGTAATATCTGGTGGTGAATTACGGGAATCAATTTATCTTCAGGAGCTATCCAAAAAGCGAACTTTCCCTCGTGTAAAACTTATTTTTGTCTCTTCAGATAGAAATAAAGGAGGATTACCCCCAAAAGAAATGGTGGAAAAGTTGTATGATACCGTTGAATTTGATGAGCCAACTAAATCCCATAAGATATTGTATTCCTCAATTGATAAGATATTTATGGTATCAGATGTAGATCATTATTATGATGATTTAGTAGCGGTATTATCTAAACATGATAATCCTAATATTATTTGGATTATCAGTAATCCATGCTTTGAGATATGGTTATATTACGCTTATTATGATTATCTACGTGATGAAATAAAAGTGCTTGAATCTTTACCTCAGCCCAAGCAAAGTTCTAAACTAAAAACCATTAATGATACTGTAGTAAAGGGAGGTATTGATCCACGAAAAGCTTTTGAACGAATTAATATTGCTACTGATAATTCAAAGAAGTATTACAAAGTAGATTCAAATGGTATTCCTGAATTATATTGTACAAATATGCATATTTTAGGAGATTATCTATTAGAAGCAATCGGGGCTCAAGAATTTGAAAAATGGTTGGAGGCAAAACAAAATAAGGTGAAATCTTATACTAAAAAAGTAATCTAAAGACCCTGCAAGTCTGTTTGCGACAACTATAATTCTATATATAGGAATATTGCTTTGGATCATATGCCCCTTATAAGAGGTATATGGTATTAGTCATAGTATTACCTAATGATTATCATAGAAATCAGAAGATATATCTGTACAATCTGCGATTTAACTTTGCATGGTAACTAGGGATAAGAGAGGCCTATTATCCCTGAGAATAATTCTGATTTCAGCGATTTCTTATATTATGTATGGAGGAACCATCTGTAATGAATATTATCTTTGTAATCTGATATTCAGAGGTTGTGACTATTATGAGGACTAATGTCGGACTTTTTGCGGTAAAAACCGACATTTGAGGAATTTATGTAATTTCGTTGAACTTTCTGAACCTCGTTTTGATTGTAGAAATCGTGGTAACAACTCGTGCGACCATGGCAGAGTAAATTACGCCCTCTTATGCTGGGACTACGCTCTGCCGTGACGGTCATAGGCACTTATTGTACCCACATCGCCCATTGTGGGCATAAGTTTGATCTCGCAAGGAGATTGAACAGGTCTGGCGCAATCCTGCCATTCCGGTTAGTTCGCAGATGCATCTCAGCCCGATTGTATCAATATGTCCCGTTGGATTTATGGGAGCAAGGATAGCTCCCCACGACCTTGGCCGCTATCAGAGAGGGGCGGCTATATGTGCCTACATCTGCAATCCCGATGAGATTGTCGGCAAGCATCATTGGATTTGGTATGACTTTAAGACTGGTCAACCCCGATGTGAACTAACACCACCACCTGCCGACCGTTATATCCCCAATGCATTCCGCCAGCCTCCCGCTTCATCTAAAGTGGCCTCAATCTCCCAATCACAGGGAGCAGGAATTACCCTGTCATCACCTTCTTTCAGAGGCGGAGTGCAAGACAATCAAGGTTTCGCCTCCGGAGACGGAATATCAGATGATTTCAAGCTATGGTTAAGCGGTCATCCCGGTCTAAGTATTGAAGAAGCTCTTCACCGCTACCGCGACGAACAAAAAGCCAAGCAACGTCGCAAGGGTCCAAAACTTTAATAATTACTACACCACCCAAAGCTCCTTGTGGTCCTTTGGGTGGTGTGTTGCGTTATAAAGCTTCAATATTGCCAGATTGAATGTTATGAATCGATCCCCTTATTCTTTCGACAGGCCAATTCCACCATTGCCTATCACTATGTCGCCTTTATTGTCCCAAGCTGTTGCAACTTCGGATTTCGGCAGATCCCATTCTTCAAAGAATAGCGGGAAGGTGTAGGTGGAAAGTGATTTCAGGGTATGGTTGGCGCAGTTGAATATGAACTTTGCTCCACAGGCTATTGAACAAAATTTCCCAATGATCAGTCGGTCGTGGTTTATGGGATAATGATACAACACATTGTTTTTCTCGAAGTCACGCGGGTCATTTACAAAATCTTTATAAATTGTTAAATCTCCGACCTCTATTGTCGGGCGAGTGATTACGGATTTGAGATACACTGTTTGCATATCGCCGGTTCGAGGATAAATCTTGTTGCTATGCATTTTGATCTTATATATTTAATAGTCAAGCAAACGGCCATGATCGTTCCAGTCTCCTATCATTTCGCCCCGTTCGCTGGCTTCTATAAGTTTTTTCAATCGACTGTCAAACATTTCTTTACACGCTTTGTTGCGCTGGATATTGTCAATGCGAACACGTTGATATAGCGACGGAAAGGATTTGAAATTTTTCCAGGCAATCGGATTGGCTTTGAAAGTTTCGATTACTTCAGGAATAATCACAAACTCGGCATCAAGATCAGGGCATGCAGCACGTCCTCTATCAGTCATCATCCCAAGTTTTTCCAGACGACGGCAACGTTCTTTATTAAGTTCAGTCCATCGTCCTGATTTTGAGCGCGGTCCAAAACGCTGGAGAGTAACCCCATCCACATTCTTTAGAGTTGAGTCAATCCATCCAAAGCATAATGCCTCCTCTACAGCATCAAGATACCACAAGGCATCATCGGGAGGAGTCTTCCCACGCTTCACCGCTATCCAACACTCTTTTTCAGCATTACTGTTCTTTCTGAGCCATTCGCGGAAATCAGCGCGATTGCGAATATCAATAATATTTTTCATGGGTGGTTACTTGTTTTAAGAGCCAAGCCATATTCTCTCCAAGATTGCGCATATTCGCCATGCCTTCTTCATCATTTAGAACGTCACCGATATTCTTGCCATAGACCATATTCCAATAGGTAGAGCCTACGACAATCATTTCCTTGTTGAGCATAAAATGATTCATAGTGTCAACAGTTGTCATTCCTCCACCACGGCGCACGGCTGCTACCGAAGCTCCGACTTTACGGCGAAGAAGACCGGGATTGGTTGCCACGACAACGCCACTACGCTCCAGAAAAGCTTTCATCTTAGCTGAAATATCTGCGGAATAAACGGGAGAACCTAAAATTATTCCGTCTGCCTCGACCATACGTCTGAATACCTCCGTGAATCCGTCTTTTGTAAACACGCAGTTGCCACGTCCTTTACAGGCAAAACAGCCACGACAAGGCTGGATTTCACTATCCGCCAACTGAATCAATTCCGTTTCTATACCATAATTTTTTAGTTCATCGAAAACTCTGCCTATAATGATAGCCGTGTTGCCGTCTTTTCTGGCACTTCCGTTTATACCAATTACCTTCATCCTTTATATTCACGTTTTAT
>CAMWXH010000142.1 GCA_947178165.1 uncultured Porphyromonadaceae bacterium
ATAAATCAACACAATAACGCTATATTTCAGTTCTTCTAAAAGAATTTTTACAAAAAATAACACAGATAAATTGGCATAAGCCGAATTAAGTGATTATCTTTGAGCAGAGAAAAGAACAAAATCTTAAAATTTGTTTACACCATGGAAAAGACTCTGGTAATCCTCAAACCCTCGGCAATTGAAAGAGCACTTGTCGGAGAAGTGGTAAAAAGAATAGAACAGAAAGGCTTGATCATTTGCGGAATGAAAATGATGCAGCTTGATGAAAAAATATTACGCGAACACTACTCTCACCTTGTTGACCGTCCTTTCTTCCCTATGCTTGTCGAATCAATGACAGTTTGCCCGGTCATAGTTATGTGTCTTGAAGGAAAAGATGTAGTTGAGGTTTTCAGAGCAATGACAGGTGTAACCAATGGCAGAAAAGCCGCCCCCGGCACTTTACGCGGAGATTTCTGCATGAGTGGCCAGCAGAATATTGTTCATGCAAGCGATTCCGTTGAGAATGCAAAAATTGAGATTGCACGTTTCTTCAAGCCTGAAGAGATTTTCAATTACACTCCCGGAATGCTTAAATTCCTTTATGCGGAAGACGAGATTTGATTTATAGAACAAAACATTATTAATAATGAATTGTAAAAAGATATTTGGAACTCTCCTATTGGCAGCTTTAGCCGTATCAGGAGTGTCCGCACAAACAGTCACTTCAAAAGCCGCTCATTCAAAAGCGCACAAACAGCTCCTTGCAAAGGCCGCTGAAAGCAAAGACCAGATAAAACTGGTTGACAAGAATACATATATCGACCTTATGGATGACCTTGAGCCGGAAATCGATATCTTCACAGAAGGTTGGAACAGCCGTAGCGTCAACCCTTTCAAGGAGGCTGAGGTTCCGTCATCCAAAGTGATTGATGTCACCGGCTACTATATGCCTGTTCCCGGAAAGATTACCTCCAATTACGGATACCGTGCCAAATTTGGCCGTATGCATAAGGGAGTGGATCTTGCTATCAAGTCGAACGACACTATATATGCGGCTTTCGACGGAAAAGTTCGTTTGACTAATTATGAGGCTAAAGGATATGGCAATTATGTCATTCTTCGTCATCCCAATGGTTTGGAAACCGTGTATGGTCACCTTAACAAACATCTTGTTAAACCAGACCAGACAGTAAAGGCAGGCGACCCCATCGGACTTGGCGGTTCAACCGGCCGAAGCACAGGCCCTCATCTCCACTTTGAAACTCGCTTCATGGGTTATGCAATCAATCCGAGCGCAATCTTCGATTTTGCTAACCACACCACTCACACCGACACATATACATTCTCGAAGAAGACATACACTCAGCCTCGTAACTTTGCTCCTTCTAAGAATAGCAATGAAACAGTAAACCCATATCGTCAGGCTACAGAGGTTGCATCTTCTTATACTGTTAAATCGGGAGATACTGTTGCAGGTATCGCAAGACGCTACGGCATGTCGGCAACTACACTCCGCCGTCTTAACAATATGGCCAAGACAGATGCTATCCGTGCCGGCCAGGTTCTTAAATTAAAATAAAATAACAACCCTTCATAAACCACCGGAGGCTTTATCTGAATCAGATAAAGCCTCCGGCGTTTTTTTAATTATTTATTTCATTGACTGTATGCTTAAGGATGGAAAGGCGCTCAAGAAGATCCTTTGCCTTGGATAATGGGAGCATATTGGCTCCGTCGCTTTTAGCCTCCGAAGGATTTCGATGTGTCTCCATAAAAATGCCATCGGCTCCTGCCGCTATCGAACTGAATGCAATCGTTGAGATAAGCTCAGGAAGTCCGCCTGAAACACCCTCCGAACGGTTAGGCTGCTGAAGCGAATGGGTTATATCCATTATGACGGGACATTTGCAAGAACGTTTCATCAATGGAATTCCACGCATATCAACAATCAGATCTCCGTAGCCAAAAAAAGTTCCACGGTCGGTCACTGCAATCTCAGTCATTCCTTCAAAACCCTTATACCCATCGGCAGAACAGGACCGTTGTGTTTCCCTCACTTTTTCACAAGCAAATTTCATTGATTCCGGAGCGAGGAACTGTCCCTTTTTGATATTCACGAATTTTCCGGTTTTTGCGGCGGCAACAAGAAGGTCGGTCTGGCGGCATAGGAAAGCCGGAATCTGAAGGACATCTACATATTCAGCGGCCATAGCGGCTTCCTCCGGAGTATGAATATCTGTCACAACAGGAATATTGTAGGTATCTCTCACCTTCCTTAATATTTTCAGAGCCTTTTCATCACCAATCCCGGTGAAGGAATCAAGCCGGCTTCTATTAGCTTTCTTATAGCTTCCTTTAAATATATAAGGAATCTTGAGGGTATCGGTAATCCTAACCATCTCCTCCGCAATGTCAAGAGCCATCTCCTCCCCCTCTATAACGCAAGGGCCTGCGAGAAGAAAAAAATTGCTGTCAGCGCTCGATTTAATATATTCTGATATCTTCATTTGTTAAATTTTTTACAATTGTATGAAATGAGCTATTTTGCTCAATGAAATCAAGGATGTTCTTTCTGATCATTCCCCTTAACCTTATCAATCACATGGGTCGCCGTCACGGCAAAAAGAGCAGCCGACTCAGTGCGCAGCCTTGATTCACCAAAGGTTACAGGAATGAATCCATTGCTGATTGCCAGTTTAACCTCCTCCGGGGAGAAATCTCCTTCCGGACCGATAAGTATAGTTAAATTCCGGTTGCCGGGATATGAAGTTGCAAAATCACATCGTTCTGTTTCTGAATCACAATAGCCCATATATCTTCCTTCAGTGTCAATGCTATCCATGTATTCTCTGAAAGGAATCAAACCTTTGAAAACCGGCAAGGTGGCTTTAAGGCTCTGTTTCATTGCAGATATGATAATCTTCAACAGCCTCTCCTCATTAATATTCCTCCTCTCACTGTGGTCACACTTCAACAAGACGATTTCATCCACTCCTATCTCAACAACCTTCTCAAGCATCCATTCTATACGGTCAATGTTTTTTGTAGGAGCTACTGCAAGCACAATTCGTTCTTTCCAATGCTTTGGTTCCTCTTTAGATGAAATAATTTTAAGTGCCGTATGCTTAGGATGAGCATCAGTTATCTCACATTCAAATTCATGACCCAATCCATCCACCACATATATTATATCGCCCTCTTTCATGCGCAACACGCGACAACAATGACCTGACTCTATTTCGGGGAGCACTCCGGTAGTTTCTATATCAGGGGAATAAAATCTGATCATAATAAAGTTATGAGTTATGTGGAATATGTTATGGGGGAAGAGTTCTAAGTGGGGATGTTATCTTATGCCATCCTATCAAATATTGATTCCGGGCATTCCCTCGGGGTCACCTCCTCCAATAGTTTCAGCCTCATGAAAACTGAGGTTCCTGTCTTGTTTCTTAGGGCTGCGGAAGAGGAATATGAATAGAATGCTGATGACGAGGGCGTAGGCCGCAAAGATGAACCAAGATGTCTGCCATCCGGCAAGATTGGCGGTTGCATCAGCATCGGCCGACATATCAACAAATCTGTTAACCACGTATGTCCCTGCAATCCAGGTTCCAATGCTTGCACCCAAACCATTTGTCATTATCATAAACAAGCCCTGTGCGCTTGAACGAATGGTTCTTGTGGTCTGCTGGTCAACAAAAAGGCCACCGGCAACATTAAAGAAATCGAATGCCACTCCATAAACTATGCAGGAAAGAACAAGGAAAATGACTCCGCTTCCGGTGTTGCCGATTCCAAAAAATCCAAAACGAAGAACCCACGCAAACATTGCCATCAACATAACCCCCTTTATACCGAATCTCTTCAGGCAGAAGGGGATGAGGAGGATGCAGAGAGCCTCACTCGCCTGCGACACTGCAGTCAGCGCAGTTGCATTGCGTGCGGCCCAATCGTTAGCATACTCTGCAACAAACTGGAAAGAGTTTATAAAAGTAGTGCCGTAGCTGTTTGTTATCTGAAGGCAAACTCCCAAAAGGAAAGAGAAAATGAAAAATGCCGCCATCATCGGATTCTTGAACAACTTGAACGCATTGAGGCCAAGAGATTCAGCAAGAGAAGTTCCGGAAGCTTTGTTCACGGGGCAATTTGGCATAGTGACAGCATAACACATCAGGATGAGCGACATAAAACCGGATGTTATGAACTGCATATATGAGCTTTGGAAATCAGTGAAGTTTACGAAAAGCTCCGCACAGATGAATCCTACCGTACCCCAGACGCGAATTGGGGGAAAGTTCTTCACCGTATCAAGTCCGGCATTATTAAGTGCATTGAAAGCCACCGAGTTTGCCAGGCCAATAGTAGGCATATAAAATGCAATTGAAACTGCATATAAGGTAAAAAGAATCGGAAAATGGGGCGTTCCTGCGCTCATGCAATAAAATCCGGCCAGGAGCATAAACAGTCCCGCAAGACCCTGGCAACCGGCAAGCATCTTTTGCGCCGGAATCCATTTGTCAGCTATAATGCCCACAAGAGCCGGCATAAAGAGCGACACGATTCCCTGCATTGTATAGAACCAGAAGATATTGGCTCCAAGGCCGACACTGCCGAGATATATTCCCATCGATACAAGATAACTTCCCCAAACCGCAAATTCAAGGAAGTTCATTATAATCAATTTGGTGCGGATACCGCTTGCATTTCCCATGATGATTGATTTTAAGTCAGTTCAATATGATTTATAGGTTACTATTCACTCCTCTCCTATTGGGCCGAAAATCTTTCAGACAAACCGGAAAGAAGCAACTAAACAAAGATAGCAATAATTTCAGGAATGGCAAAATTTTAGACACCCTAACAGATCACATATTCAATGAGGGCATCCCGATTTGGCACCAAAATGGAATCCCCTTCCACTGCCACAAGAGATTTTCCAACAAGAACATCCAGATTATCTTTTATGAAATCCTTGCCATAAACTTCTGAGATTGCCTCTATCCCATCTATCCTTATATAGCGCGATTTCCGGCCTGTAAACAGTACAAGCCACTCTGCCAGGACGCGCGAAAAATCCAAACGTAAAAAATGAGGAACGGTTTCCGAAGCTTTATGAACATTCATTGAAAGGAGATTAGCAAAATTCATCAGGTAAATTGAATCCGATTGAAGGAGTTCAACATATTTCTCCTTAGCGAATTCCATCACGCTGACATTATCTATAGCCTCAATGCTGTATTCATGCAGAGGATGAGTCCCAAAAAGGCGTGTTGCACCGATGGCATCGTGACCCTCAAATTCCGATGAAATGATCGCTTTTCCATTCAAGACGCCGGTTGTCAGCCTTATCCTGCCCGACAACAGAAAGCGCAAGCTTCTCACTGGCTCACCCTGAACCACAATCCGGTCGCCCGGTGCAAATCTATGAAATTCAATTCCGGTCTTTTCAAGAAAAGATGTTACATGGTCAGCGCCTACGCCTTTAAACAGGGGGAGATCCATGATTGTTTCATACATCGTCTTTGTGTTCATAGCTTAAAACTCAGGAAACATATTGTAGAAATATGAAAAAAGGTGAACCCTAAAGTTCACCTGTAGTAGCGGGATCGAGAATTGAACTCGAGACCTCCGGGTTATGAATCCGACGCTCTAACCAACTGAGCTATCCCGCCGTGAGAATTGTTTTCCCGTTTGCGAGTGCAAAGTTAGATATATTTTTTTAATTGAGCAAGTTTTCTTCAAATTTTTTTGGTAATTTTGTAAAGATAATTTCCATAGATTGTCCATTGCTTTGAGACAGCGCATCATAATTTTATGAATTTCAAAAAAATAATAAATACCTTCGGTTTCTCCCCTTATATATTTTTGATTTTGCTTCTTTCCGGATGCTCCACCGGAATAGAAAGCACCAAGACTATCACCTATTCCAAGAGTGAACGTAAAGAGCTCACAGCTTCGCCCGAGGAAGTTTTTATGGCCGGTATGGTTCCGACTAAATTAAAGGATTGGAAAAAAGGGAAACGATTTATGATTTCTGACAACCGGGCAGCTCTTGTTTTGGAATCCAACTCTCGCGTATGGGAAGATTCTGTCAACATCAAAGGGAAAGAGATAATGTTTAACCGTATCTTGGAACGCCCCACGCCGGGAGGCGAACATCAAGTTGTGATAGCATTTACCGATGGCGTGAACGAATACCTTTACCCTACAGGGAAGAGGATTAACGAAGCATTGGAAAACTTATCATCGCTCGACATACCTATGCTTATCGACCTCGACCTCGTTGATGAATATAGGAATAAACTTTAATGTATGAAAGTTTGGACCCGCTCTCAATTATGG
>CAMWXH010000143.1 GCA_947178165.1 uncultured Porphyromonadaceae bacterium
GAATGGGAAGAGGGGGAGAGTGGGAAGAGGGCGGAGAATGGAAAGAGAGGGGGAGAATGGAAAGATAGCGGAGAATGGGAAGAAAATTAGTTAGGGGAAAATGAGATGGCTTAAATGAAAAAAGCATGTTTTTGCGTTATAATATTAGATAGAAATTACAATTATGGAAAATAACGAAAAATTAGAGGAAAATAAAGAGATTCTGCAACCGGAAATAGTGAATGAGACCAAGGATATCAAATCTCCGGAGGAGCATGAGATAGTGGCTGAGTCTAAGGTTATTGAATCTCCGGAGGAGAATGAGATGGTGGATGAGACTAAGGTTGTCGAATCACCGGAGGAGAATGAGATAGTGGCTGAGTCTAAGGTTATTGAATCTCCGGAGGAGAATGAGATAGTGGATGATGCTGTTGTTATCGAATCTCCGGAGGACCTGATTATTGACAAGGCTGTAGCTGACTCTCCTGCTGAGGAGGTGGTGATTGAGGAGGAGCCTGAACATACAAAATTTGCCGATCTCGGCATTTCTGAGGAGTTGCTGAAAGCTATCACGGACATGGGTTTTGAAAACCCTATGCCTATTCAAGAGATGGTTATACCTCACCTCATAGAGAAGGAGGGGGATGTGATAGGTCTTGCCCAGACCGGTACAGGAAAGACGGCGGCTTTCGGTCTTCCGGTTTTACAACGGGTCAATCCGGAGGAGCGGGTACCTCAGGCATTGGTGATTGCGCCTACGCGTGAGCTATGCCTGCAGATTGCCGGCGACCTTGCCGATTTCTCCAAATATCTCCCGGATATCAAGATTCTCCCCGTATATGGAGGTTCGAGCATAGAGAGCCAAATTCGTTCACTGAAGAATGGCGTGCAGGTTATTGTGGCGACTCCGGGTCGTCTGATCGACCTTATCAAGCGCGGTGTGGTTAAACTTGAGAAAGTGAACACGGTTATTCTCGATGAGGCTGACGAGATGCTGAATATGGGCTTCCTCGATGATATTGATGAGATTCTCTCTCATGTGCCTGAGAACCGCAAGATGCTGATGTTCTCTGCCACAATGCCTAAAGAGATTGCAGGAATCGCGCGGAAGTATATGAAAGATCCTGTGGAGTTCGTGGCAGGTAACCGTAACGAGGCTTCGAAGAATGTGCGCCATATCTATTATATGGTGAAGGCACACGACAAATATCTGGCCTTGAAACGTGTTGTTGACAACAGCCCGAATATTTATGGCATAGTTTTCTGCCGCACCAAAAGGGAGACTCAGGAGATTGCCGACAAGCTTATCAACGATGGCTATAATGCCGATTGCCTCCACGGAGACCTCTCGCAGAGTCAGCGAGACCTGGCTATGAAGAAATTCCGCGATCATGTGACCCAGCTCCTTGTCGCCACTGATGTTGCCGCCCGTGGTCTTGATGTGGATGACCTTACTCATGTGATCAATTACGGCTTACCCGAAGATCCCGCCACATATACTCACCGAAGCGGACGTACGGGACGTGCCAACAAGACCGGTGTGTCGGTTGCAATCATCCACTCACGCGAGAAAGGTAAGCTACGTGAAATTGAGAAGAGGATAGGCAAGACATTTGAATACCGTAAGGTGCCGACTCCGGAGCATATTATAGAAAAACAGCTATATAACCTTGCCGACCGTTTGGAGAAAGTGGAGGTAGATGAGAAAGAGATTGCCAAATATCTCCCCGGCGTTCGTAAGAAACTTGAATGGCTTTCAGAGTCTGACCTCTTGAAGCGTGTCCTTTCGCTCGAATTTAACCGTCTCCTTGAATATTATCGCAATATGCCCGATATTGACCTCAACGCCAATGGGAAGGAGAAGGGGGAAAGAGAGAAAGGTGAACGACGCAAGGGTGATGCCCGTAAGAATAAAGACCGCCGCACGGCCGAGGATGGCTTTGAACGACTGATGGTCGATATAGGCAAGGCATCCGGTTTCTTCCCCGGCAACCTGATGGAGCTTGTGAATAAGAACGTGCCCGGCAACAAGCCGGAGATTGGGCGTATCGACCTTCTTCCTGATTACACTCTCTTCGATGTAAGGAAAGGGGATGCACGCAGGGTGCTCGATGCATTGCGTCATGCTGAGTTTTATGGTCAGCCCGTCAATGCCGAGATTGCTTCTGACCGCGATTATTCCGCTGATGCACGTAAGAAAGGGAAAGGTAAGAAAGGCGCCGGCAAGGAAAGGAAAAGTGACAGGAAAGGTGAAAAATCGGGCAGAGGGAAATGGGTCTCATACGGAGGCGATCCTTTTGCCGATGAAAAAGTAGCCAAAAAGGGAAAGAAAGAGAAAAAGGCCAAAGCTGAAAAGAAGGAGAAGAAAGAGAAGAAGCCGAAATATAATGGCAACTATGACATCTTCATGAAGAAATGAGGCCTAAATGCTCTTCTGGAAAATATAATATGAAAAATCGACTAAAAAGAATTATTATGGCAATGGCGGTATTCCTTACCGTCATTGCTCCTGCATACGGTGTAAGGGAAGCTAAGGATACCCTTTTTGCAAAGGATGTATTTGTTAATCTCCCCTTGAAAACCCTCGATATCCTTAGCAAGTCGGCTCGCCTGGATATGCTCGATTACTATGCCGTTGACAGTATCTATAAAGCTCCAAATGGTATGGAGGGGCTTTCCGAACTTGTGAAAGTGACTCCCGAGTATCTTGCGGCTAAGATCACACCCGTGACCGGCATCCAGATCTTGATGCTGCGCGATTCAAAAGGGCCGGAATGTATGGTGCTTTACACTATCGGAGGAGAAGGGCAGGCTCCTGATACGGATGTCACCTTTTTTGATGAGAAGATGCAGGAACTCCCGAGAAAGAAATATTTGGATTATCCCGAGATCCTTGATTTCTTCAACGTGCCTGATAAGACAGTGCGCGACAGGATAGAGAGCCTTGTTCCATTCCCCACCATACAGTTCATAGCTTCTCCTGAAACATCCACCCTCACGGCCAAACTTACCGTCGGGGAATATATGGGAAAAGAGAACTATGAATTCATAAAGAGATATATGAAGCCAGACCTCCAATATAAATGGACAGGGAAGAGATATGAGATGGTAAAGATGAAGTAAATTTGGCATCATGCCATACAAAATTGATAGCGCATATCGGCTTTTAGGAAAGTTCTTTGCTTAAATGGCCGAAATGCGCTATCTTTGCGGAAAATTTCATAGTATTCATTGTAATGGAACAACGAAAAGTAAGAGTAAGATTTGCGCCATCGCCTACAGGCCCTCTTCATATCGGAGGTGTGCGCACTGCATTATATAATTATCTGTTTGCACGTCAGAATGGTGGAGATATGATCCTCCGCATAGAGGATACCGATAGCCGCCGTTTTGTGCCGGGTGCGGAAGAATATATACGGGAGTCGCTTGAATGGCTTGGCATAAAGTTTGACGAAGGTGTCGGCTATGGCGGTGAATTTGGCCCCTACAAACAGAGCGAGCGCCGTGACATCTATCGCAAATATACCCAGCAGCTTCTTGATGCAGGAAAAGCTTATATCGCTTTCGATACTCCTGAAGAGCTTGAAAAAGCCCGTGCGGAGGTGCCTAATTTCCAGTATGATGCATCAACACGCGGACGTATGCGCAATTCCCTTACGATGCCTGAAGAGGAAGTGAAAAGGCTGATAGATGAAGGGAACCAGTATGTGGTCCGTATCAAGATTGAGCCTAATGAGGATGTGGTGGTTGACGACCTTGTGCGTGGAAAAGTGACAATCAATTCAAGCATTCTCGATGATAAGGTGCTTTATAAGAGTGCGGACGACCTTCCCACTTATCATCTGGCCAATATCGTTGATGACCACCTGATGAAAGTGAGCCACGTGATTCGCGGAGAGGAATGGCTCCCTTCTGCTCCTCTCCACGTTCTCCTTTACCGTGCATTCGGATGGGAAGATACGATGCCTCAGTTTGTGCATCTTCCATTGCTTCTCAAGCCCGTCGGTAACGGCAAACTGTCAAAGCGTGACGGCGACAAGCTCGGCTTCCCCGTCTTTCCCCTCGAATGGCATGACCCTAAGTCGGGTGAAATATCTTCAGGCTATCGTGAAAAGGGATATCTCCCCGAAGCTGTTGTCAACTTCCTTGCTCTCCTTGGCTGGAACCCAGGCGACGACAGCGAGCTGATGTCGATGGATGAACTGATTGCGAAATTCTCATTCGCCCATTGCTCGAAAGCCGGTGCCAAATTCGATTACAAGAAAGGAATCTGGTTCAACCACGAATATCTGATGAAGAAATCCGACGAGGAGCTCTGCGAACTCTTCAAACCTATTTTGGAAGAGAAGGGGATAACCGGTTTTTCAGATGAATATATTGGTCGTGCGCTCGGTATGGTCAAAGGGCGTGCTAATCTTGTTCCCGATCTTTGGGAGCAGGCCGACTTCTTCTTTGTTGCCCCGGAAAGCTACGCAGAGAAGGATGTAAAGAAGCGCTGG
Organism: uncultured Porphyromonadaceae bacterium; assembly: GCA_947178165.1. Classification (GTDB taxonomy): domain Bacteria; phylum Bacteroidota; class Bacteroidia; order Bacteroidales; family Muribaculaceae; genus Lepagella. Next base: position 4,479 of record CAMWXH010000143.1, read on the forward strand.
AGCGAGGAGACTCCGAGAATTATGGGAGAGCTTATCGAGGTGCTTAAAGGTATTGACGATATGACTTCTGCCAATGCCGAGAAGATTGTTCTCGACTGGATTGCCGAGAAAGGATATCATTTAGGAAATGTGATGAATGCCTTCCGTTTGGCAGTTGTAGGCGCCTGTCGTGGCCCGCACATGTTTGATATCACCGAGATAATGCCCAAGGAAGAGGTGATAGCCCGTATTGAGAAGGCTGTCGAAACTATAAAGAAATGAGGATTCCGAAACCAAAGGAAATAAAAGGATTTATGGCGGAGGCGTGCCGGCAGATGCTGGAACGCCCCCTCTATTCTTTCGGCATATCGGCATACGGGGCAGGAGTGAAACTTGCTTCCTTAAAAAATGACAAAGCTAAGAAATTAACATCCGGCCAGAAAGAGATATGGGATAAACTTGACCGTTGTATGGACCCCTCGGCCCGATATGTGTGGATTCATGCCGCGTCGCTCGGGGAGTTTGAGCAGGGCAGACCTCTGATAGAGAAGCTTAAGAGGGAAAGACCGGAGTTTAAGGTTCTCCTAACTTTCTTCTCACCCTCAGGTTATGAAGTAAGGAAGAATTATGATCTTGCAGATTGCGTTTGCTATCTTCCCTTTGATACGCCTAAGCGCGTTCGGCGATTCCTTTATAAAGTGAATCCCGAGATCGCCATATTCGTGAAATATGAGTTCTGGAGAAATTATCTCGAAGAACTTTATCGTCGCCAGATTCCCACTTATCTTATTTCAGCAGTTTTCCGCAAGGATCAATCTTTCTTTAAGAAACGGAGCGCGTGGTATAGCTACTGGTTGCGATGGTACACCCGTTTCTTTGTGCAGAACGAAGAGAGCCGTCAACTTCTTCAAAGCATCAACATTAACAATGTTGATGTATTTGGCGACACCCGTTTTGACCGCGTGGCCGATATCCGAAGCAAAGGGAAGGAGATTCCGTTGCTTCAACAGTTCACGCATAGAGGAGAGGAGGGGCATCTGCCTGTCATGATGGCCGGAAGTTCCTGGCCTGCCGATGAGGCCGTCTATTCCGGATGGTTCGCCAAGCATCCTGAGGCCAAGCTTGTCATTGCCCCACATGAGTTTGATGCCGAAAGGTTGCGGAAACTGAAATCACTTTTTGGAAAGGATTGCGTGTTGCTAAGCGAGGCAGAGAAAGAGCCTTCGCTTGTTGACAATGCGAAAGTATTGGTGATTGATTGTTTCGGCCTTCTCTCTTCCGCTTATGCATATTGCGATGTTGCATACGTGGGCGGAGGGTTCGGAGCCGGATTGCATAACATAAACGAAGCGGCCGTGTATGATGTTCCGGTGATCTACGGGCCTAATAATTCTAAATTCATTGAGGCTCGGGAGATGGCGGAATCGGGAGGTGGATTCCCTATATCATCAAGAGAGGAATTTGAGAGGATTGCCGACAGATTGATGCTTAATAATAAAGCCTCAGCTTCCGAACGCCAGCTTGCAGGGAACAAAGCCGGCTCCTACATCAGATCTAAGCTCGGAGCAACTGATAAGATATTCGATAAGATCTTCGCACATAAGTAGGCTCTTTCAAGAATAAAAAACCGTGCAAATTAAAAATCGAATTTTTAATTTGCACGGTTTTTTATTATTCAATTGTAAGCATTAACTGAAGTACACCTTGTAGGTACAACTTATTATAACGTCGGCTA
>CAMWXH010000144.1 GCA_947178165.1 uncultured Porphyromonadaceae bacterium
GCTCGATCTTCGCTCCCTTCAACGGCCGCTTCGACACACGCAAGCTCGAGGCCGGAACCCACACTCTCGGAATGTTCTTCGGAATCGTGCAGATGGACAACTCGGTTCTCCCCGATAACGTGCAGTACATGTTCACCGTGGTTCCAACCGTCGAGGACCTTCCCGCCGGCGCCGAGCTCGGAACATACACTCAGAAGTTCCGCGTGACTCCCGACTGATTCGTATTACTTGGTTTTCAACACTTTTATTTGGTTTCAATTAATTCAAGAAGAAATTTATACGGTTTTGCATTGAAAAATGCATAAAAATCGAAAAACAGGAAATTCTCATAGCTAACGATATAAACGAGGTCTTAAGAAAAAGACCGAAAAGTGAAGGGTGACCGGGAGGCCACCCTTTATTATCAAGTTATTCTAATTTATTATCAAGTTATTCTAAGAGGACGCTTTTTCCTCTTTTTTCATTTAAACTTAAAAATTTAATACTAAATTTGTAAAACCAAATCCAAAAATCTATGAAAAGATCTTCAAAACGTATAGTTCATATCCTGACATTCATCACCTTATTTGCCACATTAGCAACATTTGCCCCTCACACGAAAGCCTATGAATACTGGGACCGGAAAGTTAGCCAGTTTGACTCGCTTCCGGTTTATCCAGAGGATATTGTATTTTTAGGCAATTCCATCACTGATGGAGGTCATTTTAACGAACTCTTTGAGATGCCTAATATAAGGAACCGTGGAATTTCGTCAGACGTAATCAACGGTGTTGCGAAGCGTCTCAAACAGGTTACAAAAGGACATCCGGGGAAGATTTTCCTCCTCATAGGGATAAATGATGTGTCGCAGAACGTTACGGTACCCAATCTTTTAAAACGTTATGAATCGCTTGTCGATTCCATAATAGCCCAGACTCCCGAAACGAAGCTTTATCTGCAGTCGGTAATGCCGGTAAACCATAGTTTCAAGCGCTATAAAACACTCTATGGGAAAGACAAGGTTATCACCGAGTTCAACAAGGGTATAAAAGAAATTGCCGAGAAAAAAGGGATCACATATATTGATCTTTGGCCATTTCTTGCAGATGGTGAAGGAAGGCTAAAAAAAGAATACACCAACGATGGGCTTCATCTTTCAGGAGCTGGATATAAAGCCTGGACAAAAGGGATAGAAAAATATGTCAGGGAATGATGCCATAAAGGCTTTGACCGAACAGCGTCGTCTTCTGTTGCTTGAATATGAAGATGAGAAGAAGTCTTATTCCACAATAACAGAACGCGTAGGCATTCACCGGCTTGCAGAACGAGGGGATGCGTGGCTTGATATCCGTATCGGAAGGGTTTATTACAATTCACTAAATCAGCGTATTCTGGAGGTATTCAGGGATTCTGCCAATGACGACGACCATCATTTTGAATATGGTCGTCAGGTTGCTTTCATCATCACAGAGGGAGATGCCGGCTCCAAACCCCAAATTGCATTCACCGGCTCGGTCAGTTTCGCAGATGGAGAAAGGATGGCTGTTGTCATCTCTGATTCGGCTCTTGTAAGCCGTCTGCACGACGCTTTTTCAATAGCCGTTATGCTTTCTTTTGACGAGACCACCTATCGCGCCATGTTTGAAGCAATTGACCGTTGCATAAACGCTAAAGGTCGTCTGGCAGAACTGCGTGACATCCTATATTCCAAAAGGAAAGTTTCGGAGCTTTCCCTATCTCCTATGCGCTTCCCCTACTTGAATCGCTCGCAGGAAGAGGGAGTGAACAAGGTGCTCAGAGCAAAGGATGTGGCGATAGTGCATGGCCCCCCCGGAACGGGAAAAACCACCACTCTGGTTGAAGCCATCAATGAGACGCTTCGGCGCGAGAGCCAGGTGATGGTGTGCGCCCAAAGCAATATGGCCGTTGACTGGATAAGTGAAAAATTAGTTGACAGGGGCATACACGTTTTGCGCATAGGCAACCCGGCTAAGGTTAATGACAAGATGCTTTCCTTCACATACGAGCATAAATTTGAGGCTCATCCCGACTATCCCACCTTATGGAGCATCCGGAAAGCAATCCGCGAATTGCAGGGTGTCAAAAGGAAGGGAACTGATCAATGGCACCAGAAAATGGATCGCCTTCGCGGAAGAGCCACTGAATTGGAAATCCGGATAAATAATGACCTTTTCAATACGGCCCACGTTATTGCGTGTACTCTTACGGGGAGCGCCAACCGCATCCTTTCAGGAATGAAATTCACCACTCTGTTTATCGATGAGGCGGCGCAGGCTCTTGAAGCGGCCTCTCTGATTCCGATGCGCAGAGCCGGGAGGGTAATCCTGGCCGGTGACCATTGTCAGCTTCCGCCGACCGTGAAATGTTTTGAGGCTATGAAACAGGGGCTTGGGCGATCACTTATGGAAAGGTTAGTGGATAATCATCCGGAGGCTGTCACGCTCCTGACCACGCAATACAGGATGAATGATGAGATCATGAAGTTCTCTTCCGATTGGTTTTATAAAGGGGAAATGAAAGCTTCCGAAGAAGCAAGATATCGGAGCATCCTCGATTTTGACACCCCCATAGAATGGATTGACACGGCCGAAATGATCACTGAAATCTCCAATGAATGTTCTGACAGTGATGACATAAGAGCCTATCGCGATGTTTTATCGGGCAATTCATTCGGGAGGATTAATAAAGAGGAGGCCCAACTCACTATGCTCACTCTTCAAAACTACATCAATAAGATAGGGAAAGAGCGTTTTTTAGATGAACGTCTGGATATAGGGCTGATTTCTCCCTACAGGGCACAGGTGAACTATCTGCGACATCTGCTTAAGAGGCTTACATTCTTCAAGCCTTTCCGCCACTCCATTTCGGTGAACACGGTAGATGGTTTTCAAGGACAGGAGCGCGACATCATTGTCATATCGTTAGTGAGGAGCAATGAAAGAGGAGAGATCGGCTTCTTAAGCGATTTGCGAAGAATGAACGTTGCAATGACTCGTGCGCGAATGAAACTCCTGATAATCGGAGATTCCTCCACCCTCTGCCGCCATCCTTTTTACAGGAAACTAAAGGGATATATCGAAAGCCTATAGATACCTATTTGGGTGATCCTGTTTTTATTTTTTTAACACTTTTATTTCGTCTATTTGGAAAGTTTTCAGTCTTTATATTAGATACAAAAGATAAAGATTTGAAGAAAGCACTCGACATACGGACAAGACAGTTGCTCGGAAATGTGATTGAGGATAATCTCGATTACCTTGTCCGTTTCGCCACGATACGAATAGGCAACAAGGCTGAGGCCGAAGATATAGTGCTTGAGGCTGTCAGAAGAATACTGGAATCTGACCTTTCCAATATCAAGCAAGAAAGCATAAAAATGTATTTGTTTAGGATTGTGTATAATCTTTGTAAAGATTTTTATCACACTTGCGGAAATATCCGAACGCTTTCCGAAATAGATGATGAAATCCCGGATTCTTCAAGAGAAGATGTTATGGACCTTGAAGAAATTGAACGTCTGAATAGCATTCTTGACAATCTGCCGGATAAAGAAGCCGAAGCAGTGAGAATGAGAGTGATCGATGAACTCTCATTTGTAGAAATCAGCCTAATTCTATCGACTCCTGCATCTACCTTAAAATCCCGCTTTAAATCGGGTATGGAAAAAATCAGAAAACAATATCTAAAAAATCAATAGTCATGGATGAATACAAGGACATAAAGGATTTACTGAAACCTCGCCGTGACTTTGCGGCTTCGGAGGAACTACGTAATCGGATAGATTTAACGCTTGATTCATTTGCTCATAAAAGGAAAACATTATGGTGGCTCTGGAGTGTGGGTGCATCTTGCGTTGCTGCCGCCGTGCTATTATTTATTTTATTACCTATGGGGATGTCTGCAAAAGAAATTCTGACCGATACAATTAATGCTTTAAAGAATACGGGAAGCATTGAAATGACTATTGAAGTAAGGACTCGGCCCATGGAGAATTTCAGATACATCAATATGGCTGAAGATTTCGTTGTGCATGATATTTTTATTACCAAATCTGATTCAACTATTTACTGGCGCATTGACAAAGGGGACCGAACTGCTTTAGGCAATATGCAGGGTATATATAACTGGATTAACCAACTCAATATCGGCTGGCGCACTAATAATAACGACCCTAAAGAACTGCTTGGCGAAATGGCAATTCTGCTGACGCCGGAGAAGATTCTGGAAGCTGAATTGCAAAATTGCGTTAATAATTCCGACGCGCATTATAACATAGAGAAAAAGAATGGTGAAATAATCCTCACCGTACACTATAAAGCTCAGGGCGATTTCAGTAACCCATATATATTGAATACTTCAATCGCTGAATCAGAGAATGTCAGGAATTATGTCATTGACGCAGCCACCAAACATCTTAAAAAGGCATCTGTCAGTATTATCAATGGCAGGCAGAAAACCGAGGTTCTGAAAATAACCAATATAGTCTATGATGCATCCAATCAAGATTTATTGGCATTCCCTTCAGGAATTAAATTCATAGATACACCTAACAATTCCCTTCAAGGACTAACTGGATTGAGTGCCACTGAAGCCGCCTCGGCTTTCCTAAATGCGCTTGAAACTTGGAATATGTCAATACTTGAAAATACAGTTGACAATAACATGTTGAGCGCGATATATGAACAAGACCTCAAAGGTTCTACTCTTGTATCGGTAGGAAAATCCTTCACATCCGGCAATGAGGGGTTGACTTTCGTTCCATACACATTGCAGTTACCCAACGGAACGCAGAAGCAACACAATCTTGCTTTGCATAAAAACGAGCAAGGAGGCTGGATTATAGTCGGGGGTCTGTAATCAACAAACTAATACCAAAACAATATGTCATTTAAACAATTAATGGCAGGGCTTACGCTCTGCTTCACTTCTCACATGCTTTTCGCAACGTCGGAGGCAATCTCATGGTCAGTTGTTGACGAAGAGGGAACTCCAGTAGAGTCCGCAAATATTCCGTTGATCACAGATAACGATTCTACCCTGATAGATGAAACAGAGACTTCTCATACTCTCGGTGAGGTCGTGGTGAAAGGTTCACGTCCTTTGGCTAAACTGAAAGGTGATGGCGTGCAGGTGCGAATTTCCGGAACATATCTCGCCAACACAGGAACTGCTCTTGAAGTACTCGGCAAAATGCCTTTTGTTACAAAAAATGGCAATGACATAGAAGTACTTGGTAAAGGAACTCCCCTCATATATATAAATGGCCGACAAGTTCGTGATATGTCGGAACTTGATCAGCTTGCATCAACTCAGATAAAAAACGTTGATATCATTACCAATCCCGGGGCGAGATATGCTTCAAATGTCAACTCCGTAATAAGGATAACAACTGTAGCCCCGGTTGGCGAGGGTTTCTCATTCAATGACCGTACAACAATAGGATATAAGCATTATGCCTATCTTTTTGAACAGGCAAACTTCAACTGGCGGAAAAATGGTTTTGACCTGTTCGGTATGCTGAATTATGAAAATTACAGGGAGCGTCCGAGTGTGTCGAGCATAACAACACAATACTTCAAATCAAGCATTGTGAGGCAAAACAGTTTTGGTAAGGATTTTGCCAAATACCCCGTCTATCAAGGGAAGATCGGTCTGAACTACACCACAGCATCACATTATTTCGGTTTCTATTATGATTTCTCATTCAAGCCATCCACTTTAACAGGAAACTCGTTGACAGACCGTTATGTTAACGATGTGTTCTCAGAAACTCTTGAAAATATATCTGAGACTGATCGCTATGTCCGTCAGCATTTAGTTAGCGCCTATTATTCAGGCAAGATTGGCAATTTTAGCCTATCCGCCAATTTTGATGCCTTATGGCAGAACAATAACAGCCATAGTGCTGAGAATGAAGTATCCTCTGCTAATGAAGAGCGCAAATTTCTAACCTTCAATGATGTCAGCAACCGACTTCTCGCAGGTAATATAACGGCATCAACACCTTTATGGAAAGGCGAATTGCGATTTGGAACCGAGATAAACAA
>CAMWXH010000145.1 GCA_947178165.1 uncultured Porphyromonadaceae bacterium
TACCCCCTTTGACATGTGGGAATAGAGATTCCAAGGCAGCAGCAGTGACAGGTATATTTCCTAATTGTTCCAATGGACTTTTCACACTGCAAAGATAGTAAAAATTTGAATACTAAAACATATTACACACACTTTTTTGTTCAAAATTTTACTACAATAATAACTCCGAACAAATTTTATGAATTTAGAGGATTTTGTACGGCGCGACACATAGAGAGGAATGTTAAAGTTGGAATACCGCTTTGATAATCGGAGGATACTATCAGTGTGACTGTGTTTACATATTAGTTGCGCCAACTCACCTGCACCATTGTCTTGACGATTTGACAATCATCTGCGATTTAGGTCAGAATTACCAAAATAAAGGTCTGTAATTATGGAAATTTCATACTAACTTTGCAATCAGTAAGATGAGTTTATTCATTTAATGACTAATTTTCTTACCGCCAATCTGATTAACCATTAATAATATGACAACGAAAGAATTCATTGACATAATGGACTCCGGGGAGGTCATTCCCGGCGGAAGCCCTGTCCACGCAAAAATGCACGAACTCAGTCAGGAAGCCATCCGTATCACGATGGAGATAAACAACGCCTATCACACCCACGACGAAATCGTAGCCTTAATGTCGGAGCTTACGGGCACTGAAATTCACAAGAGCTTCGGGCTCTTTCCACCATTCTACACTGACTGCGGAAAGAACATCAGAATCGGTAAACGGGTGTTCATCAACTCCGGATGTAAATTTCAGGATCAGGGAGGCATAACGATTGGCGATGATGTACTCGTTGGCCACAACTGCGTGATAGCCACTCTCAATCACGTAATGGATCCGGACCGACGCGCCGATATGGTTCCAGGCCCGGTGAAAATCGGCGACAAGGTATGGATCGGAGCCAATGTTACTATCCTGCAGGGTGTAACAATCGGTGAAGGTGCGGTCATCGCTGCTGGTGCGGTGGTCAACAAGGATGTTCCGCCTCGCACTGTGGTTGGAGGTATCCCGGCAAAGGTAATTAAACACATCTGAGAGCATGAGGAAAACAATTTTTATCGCTTTAATGGCATTGATTTCATTTATGGCATCTTCACAGACAAAAGTCCTGCTTAAGGTTGGCGGAAACACTATGACCGCAACACTTACAGACAACGAGGCTACACGCGAGTTAACGAAATTGCTGGGACATGGCGACATAACCATCCGCATGAGCGACTATGGAGGCTTTGAGAAAGTAGGCGCGTTGCCGCAATCATTGCCCACATCCAATACACAGATAACCACCGTGCCCGGCGACATAATGCTCTATCAAGGGAACCAAATGGTTGTCTTCTATGGCTCAAACTCATGGAGCTACACACGGCTGGGAAAGATTGATGGAGCCACTGCAAGCAGCCTCCGGCAGTTTTTAGGCAATGGCGACATAACCTTGACCCTATCTTTGGAATCCTCTACCGGCATCGACAATGTGACTGCCGACGATAATAAAGAAGAAATCATTTATGACCAAAGCGGACGCAGGATAACTCATAAGCCTCTTACACCCGGCATCTACATCATCAACGGCCAAAAGAGAATAGTAAAGCAATAAAAACAAAGATATATTAGAAAATTGCATTTATTCAAATATCGCATCTTGCCGCCGTCTGAGTTTTTAAACTTCCGATTAACAGAGCATCATTAAAACATTATGAATAACTATTTAATTTCGTCACCGTGGTAATCATTACCACGGTAACGAAATTATTTACATATCTTCTAAAGTAAATAGACTCGTGTGTATTTGATATTTTGATAAGATGCTTGTTTAGATGCAATCTACTTTCTCCATAAATGCTTTGTGGTCGTAGTTGCGTTGCTGACGTTTTACCTCGGCTAAAAGAGCAGTCTGCCCGTCAATTGATAGAGCCACGATGTCAATCTCGTTGGCAGTCTTTCCCTTCTTGCGCTCCCACCATGAGCCAATGTCGGAATACTTATGGCTTTCCATCATCTTTTGCAGGAACCATTTTTCAAGTGTAAGACCTGAGAATGTCGGATAATCAGAAAGGACAATCTGACGTAGATACTCAAAATTATTGAGCTCTACCAATGTCTGGTTTCGGTCAAAATAGTTAAACCAGAATCGAAGGAAGTTATCATTAATCTCATACTGCACATTCTGAGATCGAGGCTTTGACAAAATCGGACGCACTCTCTTGATAAGCGAGTAATCCTCAATCAGGCGTTTCAGATGGCCGGCTACTGTCACACCTCCTAATGTGCTTTCGATTGCTCCCTGAGTGTTGATTCCGGATGCGATGCAACTCAAAACCGAGAAATATAATCCATAATCCTTCCCGAATTCCTCAATCAACAAGTTACGACCTTCGTTTACGAACAAGGAGTTTTCCCGGACCACATAATCAAACATTCCCTCAATCGACAGATCCGTGTCGTCACACAGTAGCTCGATATATTTCGGCACTCCCCCGGTGATAGTATATAGTGCAAGCAATTCATCGTTTGTATAGTCCGGTCGGAAATCCCGTATGATTTCCTTCATAGTCTCAGTACCGAATCCCGAGAGACGTATCATGGCATCAGCTCTGCCAAAGAGCGGTTCGTGGTAATTTTCAAAGATCTTGTGCATCATTGAATACACAGATCCCATGAGAAGCAAATTGACATGAGTGTTATTCCGGTAAGCATCCCAGATATTCTGCATCTCGCTGTAAACCGATGGATTGATATTGAAAAATTCCTGAAACTCATCAATAATCAGGTTGAACTTGCGAGTCTTGGCAAACTCCATTAACATCTGGAACAAAGATTTGAAAGACTTTATCTCCGATGGTACATAACATTCAAGAGCAGATGAAATCAATCCGGTAAATTCTTCGCACAATGCAGCCTCGTTTTTTCTGCTTACGAATAGATATACAGTAGGATACTCTCCCTGCGTTGCACGCAAAGCAAGCGAAGTCTTGCCGATACGACGCCGGCCGGTTATGACAGTCATCCTCGACCGTGAGTCAAAGGCTCGTCCTTGGATTCGTCGCAGCTCCTCTATTTCCTTTGTCCGATTATAAAATTTCATGTTTTGTTACCGTCGTAATTATTACAGCGGTAACAAAATTACCGAAATTTCTTTACCTGACCAAATTAACAGAATATTTTTGGGGATATTCGGCTCTTAATATGGAGATTGATCTAACCAGATACATTTTTCAAAGGAATCATTGGGGGTCTCAATACACCTTTTCCAACAATTTACAATACACTCAGGCTTTACTTTGTGCGAAGTTGGTGGGATTGATTTCAGATTAACACTTGGGTGGTAGCCAATTCGCAGGGTTAGTAACACCAAATTTAATTCCCTTTATGTTTACCCGCTTATTCCATTGCAATAAGAGATTTTTTTATTAACTTTACAATCTAAAACGCGCTTGCGCAGACGAATAAGCCATCTAACGTAAGTAAAAAACTTATATTCACTACCTAAGGAACTTCCTTGTAGTCGCGAAATAAAGGCTTGGTCGCCTGTCTGCCTACACGGAAGTCTTCTTGTTTTGATATCACTCTTGGCACGGAAAAAAATAAAAGTATTTGAAGCCTTTGCAGGATACGGCGGGGCATCATTTGGCTTGAAAAGGGCTAAAATACCTTTTTCAGTTGTTGGTTATTCTGAAATAGACCAAGATGCTATCGATTTGTATAGTTTTAACTTCCCAAACACAATCAACTTCGGGGATATTCAGAAGATTGATGAAACTAAGTTACCTGATTTTGATTTGTTCACTGGCGGTTTCCCATGTCAACCATTCTCAACGGTTGGCAACAGATTAGGTGAGTTAGACACCCGAGGAACTTTATTTGCTGATATTATACGTATTTGTGAATCTAAAAGACCACAATACATACTTCTCGAAAATGTCAAAGGTTTATGTGTAGGTAAACACAAACCAACTTTTCAGAAAATTATTAGCGAATTGGAACGCATTGGATATGACGTGCGTTTTGCGATATTAAACTCAAAAGATTATGGCGTTCCTCAGACTCGTGAGAGATTGTGGATCTTTGGTTATTTCGGTATCCTTCCAGCGGATTTTGAGTTTATTCCTCCTAAAATTGACCTAAAATATAGAATTAGCGACTTCTTAGACCCAAATCCTGCCCCTGAATTATATAGAACACAAAAACAAATCGATAGAATAAAGGAACTACATAACATCAAAATATTTGATGTTGAAGAACCTTTATGTTATGATTATTATAACCGTAAACTCCGAACGGACGCATTATGTATGACAGTTACACCTCCCGAACATAATGTTATCCGAATCGTAGAACCAATGATAGACGGCAAAGAACGCTTACGCAAACTATCTACTGACGAACATTTTCGCCTAATGGGATTTATCCTTGACAATATAGAAAGAGAAATACAATATCCTCCACACTTAGGTTATACCAAATTAGGTCGTCGAGCGGGAAATGGTTGGGATGTTAATCTTGTAGGCCATATTTTTTCTAATATATTTTCTCAAATATGAAAATTGACGTTTCCACAATCTTCTTCAACTCTAATATAGACGGAGGAACCGCAACCGCTCCGTGGTGCGTTTCCATAGGTCAAGGTAAAGACAAGAAAATCAACAATGATATTCCGGGTCTTAACGATGTATTGGACGGACTTATTTATAAGTCTGTGTACAATCGTAATTGGGTTGATACCTCTGCAGGATCTAAGAACAATGAATATCTTTTGGTTTCCAAATTTGATAAGATATTTATAAACGGAGTACAACAAGATTCTCTAAATCTCATAGGATTTCTTGTGCGTGAACATACTAAAAGTCATGAAGGAAGATTACGTATCTCGTTTCCCCCGTATGCTTCATATAACGATGGTGTAACTAAGTTTACCAATCAAGACACCTATCAAGCAATATCCGAAATCTTGGGTTGTGGTAAAATTGATGGTAGCGGAGGTTGTTGGTTCGTCGATGACATTTCTGTCTTAAATCAAGATGAACTTTATCTCTCTTGTATAGTGGTTGACCCTAATCGTCCCAAAATTTATAAGACTTCTCAGAGTCGTTCAAGTGAATGGCAATCACTATCTTCTGACCGCCCAGACTATGAAATAACCCGTCTGCCTAAAATTTTTGAAGCACCCATAATTGACGAGCCTCTACAAGTAATCTATTATGGCGCACCAGGCACGGGCAAATCATTTACCATAGATGATAAAACCGACGATATAAATTCTGTACGTACTACATTTCACCCGGATAGTGACTATGCTTCATTTGTTGGCGCATATAAGCCAACTATGGAGAACGTCCCTATTAACTCGATATACGGAGAGTCCGTTCAGTTTGCCACCGGCAAGAACGGACATCCCGGAACAGAGAAGAAAATTGTCTATAAATATGTGCCGCAGGCTTTCTTGAAAGCATACGTTGCAGCATGGAGTAATCTTGATAGACCTTATTTCCTCATCATCGAGGAAATTAATCGCGGTAACTGCGCTCAGATTTTCGGAGATCTTTTCCAACTGCTTGACCGCAATAATGCAGGCAGTTCCTCGTATGCAATTCACGCTGACGAGGACATATCACAGTTCCTTAATGGAGACGATAAAGGGTTTGCTTCTCTTTCTGACGAACAGAAAGAAGCTATCCGCTCTTTTACGCTTGAAAAGGATAATGGCAAAACTCAAGCCATTGGTCAAGATATTCTCGACGGCAAACTTCTTTTACTTCCACCCAATCTCTACATTTGGGCGACTATGAACACTAGCGACCAATCTCTATTCCCAATCGACTCCGCCTTTAAGCGTCGCTGGAACTGGAAGTATATGCCCATTGTGTATAGGCCCCTTGACAAGAAAACTCAACAGCCGATTGACTGGAAGTTCAAGATCGGAGATAATCTCTATTCGTGGGGACAATTCCTTGGCAAGATAAACCCCGAGATCTATACGCTTACCGAATCATCGGATAAGCAGATGGGAGAGT
>CAMWXH010000146.1 GCA_947178165.1 uncultured Porphyromonadaceae bacterium
AAAATCAATTGTCAAAGAAAAAGAGTCTCTTCTTGCCATATATTCTTCATCTGTACCGGTAGGGAAAACAAAAGGCTTCTCTTTTAAAAGTTCGTCTATCAGAGAGATATTTAAAATTTCTTTTTTATCTGTTAGTCTGGTAATAATAAGACGGTGATCTGAACTAACCGAAAGAGGGAAAGTAGAGAAATGCGCTACTAAAGTAGCATATTCTCCATTTTCATCTGTTATTATTTCATAATCTCTTTCATTCAGTGGACTATAATAAAATGACGTTGTTGTCTCCAGAGAATTATTCCATGTAATTACATTGCAACCATTGGTAATCTTGAAATTAAACTTGCCCTCTTTAATTTCATCAGTCTTTCCCTCTAACCGCACATCAATTATTTTAGAATCCCTTGTAAGACTCATAGTGATCTTTCTGGAAACATTAGCTGATGTAGATTGCTTAATCTCTACATTTGTTAAATGCCCGTTATATATCACCGGAATATCTGAAGAGACATACTCACTTGGGCCTCCAACAACCGGATCGAGTTGCAGCAACAACGATAAATCCTCAATAGAAGTCGGCGGATTAGCTACTAACTTCACCATTTGTTCCTCGACTATTCCAAACCATGCTACAAAATCATACCTCCCCTCAGGCAAAGAGAGATTGATAGCATAGTCCTTTGATGCCACCTTTTCACCTGATTCAGAAAACGATTCAACAAGTTTTCCTGATTCATCAAAAACCCAAAGAGAACAGGATTTTGCAGACTCTGAGGATCCCGCGAAATTCTGCACGTATGAAAAACTTACAGTGCAATCTACCTTTTTGTGTTCTCCATTCACGTCATCCTTATCGGATGAACAAGCTGACGAAAAGGTAAGGAACAGAGCCATCACGATAATAATAGTCTTACTTAAATTCAATTTCATAGCAAAACGTTTTTATGAACTATATCTGTACTATGCCCAAGATTATCTTGAGGCCATAAATAATTTTGCACCAAAGATAATTAGAATAAAAATGATATGCAAGAAATTACCGATTTATTTATCTAAATCAGAGGTTATTCACCATACCTAAAAAAAGACTGATCCCCCCACATGTGATGCTAAAGAAGAAAGGCCTATCGAACTTTAGATCTACAACTTTATTATTTTCAGATATAATACCATCAGAAGCCATAACAGCGCCCGAAGCCGCGGCTGCCTTAGCTCCACTTTCATCTATCTCAATAAATGCTTCATGAGTCAGTGAATTAAGTTTAATATCATCTTTCCAATCAAACGAACCGGCCTCAAAAATAGACTTGATTCCAAGAGACCTTAATAATTCATGACAATTTTCATATCTATTCCTAATCATAAATTTAGGCAGTGTCAAATTAAATTGAGCCCGATAATCTGGAGATGTTGATAGTATCGAATCAAGCAATGGGTAGATTTCCTTTAAATCTTTACCTTCCTCCGGGAGATAGAACTCTATTTCAAAGGTAGAGTTACCAAAGGGAAGAGAAATCAATATTCCTCCCTCCTGGGGTTCACCATAAGTTAAAGTTTTTTCCTTGGCATGCATCATCTCAACCATTGAATCTTTATTATTAGCTGAGTGAAACACTTCCTTATATGTGTCTTCCTCCTTAAAGGGAGCTGTCCATTTCCCCTTAAAGGACAAAGCGTTTCCCACATATAAACTTGAGGAACCGAGAATAGTATTTCTTAAGAAATCAGAAATCATACCATCTGTATGGTCATAATACCATTGATTCAACTCATCTTTTGATTCTTCTTTAGTAAGGTCTCTTAAAAAGACTTCTGCAGCAAAAATTTCTTTCAACAATGAAATATAGGAATTTTCAATTTGTACCGATGGCGAAACCCATAAGGAGTTGGCAAAATTATATTTCACCTGATTATCTGCTTTTGACAATGTTCTACATATCAATTGATAGTAGGAATTCAAAGCGTCTATATCACACCCGAGGATTTTTATTACCTCCTCTTGTGATGCTTCATTAGAACCATTTGCAAGCATGGTTAATGTTGCAGCAACACTAACAGGAGAAACAAAAACGTTCTGATCCTCTTTATCAGAAATACTCTTACATATCTCTTTAAAGAAATCAAACTCGAATGCACGGGTTTCATTAGAAGCCTTACGCTGATCCTCAGTTAAGTTAATATACAGTTTTGGGCTTCCTCCCTCCTCAATTTCATTCGATTTGGAAGGTTCATTTATGGGGTATTCTTTATCACTGCATGAAAAAATGAATAGACTTGAGGCAAGTATGCCAATCATCGCCATCAAACTATGTAAATAAAACTTTTGTTTCATATGTTCTTTGTATTATAAGTTAAACTTTTGACGTTGCATAACCATCTTATCCATTGTATCTATTCATTAAAAAGTATAGGATCTTTCTTATAAATCCTATACATATAACTTGTATTAGTATAGGTATCTGCAGTTGAAGAATCTGAAAAGCCACTATAGCTCCCATCGCCTGAATCAATAGTAAAACGATGTCCTCCGATTGAATCAAGACGAGTCAATTTAAAATATCCATTTCCTACGCCATATTTACCCCATACACAATGCATAAAATATTCAGGTTTTGTAATTCCATAATACTTTTCATCACTTGGCAAGACATGTAACAATCCGTCTATTACCCATGTATGAGTGAAAATTTGATTATCTATTACGACATCACCCCACATTAGCACCGGAAGTTGTGATCGAACTTTTTCCTTAGATGAGACATCAAAATTCTTCAAATTTAATCCATCAGTGTAATATCCATAATAATATTGATCAAAAACATTTTGTATGTTTTCGACATTCGAAAAACTTTCGTTCACGCCGTATGTAGTATTTAACATATATGACTTACCCATATCGGCAAGAATTTGACATAACGTATCATGACAGTTATTATTTATTATGTCACCCCAGTCAATATAAGAATATTTATACACATCGGGCCATCTATAACAACTCATCATCATTGCACAGGATAGTGCGGCACAACTTAATTTAGATCTTTGCCCCGAGACAAGAGGAGTATTGGAGTTAAACGGCGCACCTGTACCCCATTTTCTTACATTGTCAGGAAGTAGCGGTTCTACGGAAACTCTAATTGGGTAAAATCTATTAATAATACTGTCTGGGAGCGTAATAGTTTTATCAGGAGAACTCAGGTCATTAATAAAAGATGCAAGAGCCGGATTGCCAAGAGTATCGGTAAGATGCAGGTTACCTTCATCTGAAACAGCTACCAACGGTTCTGAATTATCATTTCCACCAACTATTACAAAGCCTTCATTATCTTCATAATTAACGAGATAGTATAAAGGTGCCTCTTCCTCTTCATTGCCATTAGCTCGAGTTCTCATCTTAGAAATCACTTCTATTCCCGAAACTTTTGGAATTACGCCCCTGGTTTTATTCGGAAGAAGACTATAGAAATGTGCAGCTCGTGATAAAACTCCCTCCATTGATGATGAGTTTTGTTCTACCTCTTCAAGAATTACGGCTTCCTCATACTCATTACTGCACGAAGTGATTGATATCATCATTGCTATCATAGCAATGAGAAAAATAACTTTTTGTTTCATAAGAAAAATTTTAGGTTAACAATTTATTATAACTCTGACATGTCATTATAGTTCAACATAGCCGAAATAGTTACAGTTTTCTGAAGCCATCATTATTGACACCTCTCCACTCATTGAGGAGAGAGCATCTATAAATGAAGGTTCATCTCCGTAGTTATATACATTTCCATCTTCATCCTCGATCTGATAATATGAGATCTCCGGCTTCTGAATTGTCAAGAACTCGACTCCTCTTTCATGTGAAATTACACATGATAACGGGGCAGAAGGGATATGCCTTCCTTTATTTAGATTATCAGGATCAGGATCCTGATAATCCGGACTCATCTTATATACATACATGTATATTTCATTGAAAGCTTGACTGCTTCCATAGCAACTCAGAAAAGCTGTCATCAGTAGAATAATTGTAATAAATTTTTTCATGATCTTTATTTTTTTGATTTGCCATCAAATTTATATACAAACCAATACATAAATCAAGAAATTTAGTGCGGAAAAAGTGCGGATTTTATTTTTATCACTTTAACAATTTCATAATAAACGAATTAATTTATCAACCGTTTTAGTATCCAATTTCTTCCCAAAGGCTTTTTCCCCTAGGGCTGAACGTCTGTATGATATGGTACCCTTCTCTAAGCTTAACAATTTTTTCATTTCAGTAGGTTTGACTCCGCACTTTACAAGCAGTGCAACACGTCTTTCCGATTCCTTAATCCTGCCTCCGAGCAGGATGCTAAGGTTCTTCATAAAATTTTTTGACTCTTTGATAACAGCATCCTCCAATTCATCCCAGAATTTTTCATTGTTATTGAGTATTTCATTATTTGAAACCGCTTCCATTAAACGCTTATAGGCTGATGATTCATAAATAATGGGAGATACTGAATATGAATCTTTTCCAGATTCAACAAGAGTATAAACATTATTAAGAAGGATTTCCCTAAGCGAAGCTCGGTCGTTTATATAAATTATATCCTTTGCTTCTTCATCAAATTCTTCCATTGGAGCATAACCTATTAACAGGTGCTCTCCATTTCTTTCTCTTCTAATCTTTCTTCCAAGAACTGACATAAGGGTATAGGCTTTGTAGAGCATAATTGTCTGCATCTTTCTCCTTAAAATCTGAAATAAATAAAGAAAAGATAATATAAGGATTATGACTAATGAACATAAAAGCCATATAAACAATTTGCTCTTCTCTTTTTCAGCCTTATCACGCTCCCTTTCATGAACGCTGTAGTTATATTGGCCGTTCTGCAAAAGGGCGGCATGATCCTCATTATGCTCTAACTCGTCGCTCAATAGTTTACGATATAAGTAAATATAAGTTTTGGATGAATCTAACGGTACATTTTTTTCCATTTCTCTCCTAAGCAAAACTTCATAAGCATTTTTGTGATTTGAAATATCCTTAAGCGATAATATTTTTTTACAAAAGAAATATGTACTATCATATTTCCCCAAATTAAAAGTAATGTAGGCCGCGTATGTAAGCGGAATCCCTTGCACATTAGTATCAACCTCAAATATATACGGAGAGAGCATATCCCATGCTCTTTGCGACTCTCCTTTCCTATACTTAATAGAAGCTAAATAAACATTTATAAGAGCTCGTGATTGAGTCATATTTTTGGGACAGAGAGAATCAGCTTTATTAAAAATTTCTTCCGCTTTTTTCAGTTTCTTCATCTTCAGGTATTGTGAAGCTAAATAAATCTGATCAATCACAGCATTTACAGTATCTTTCATTATAAAATCCTGTCTTATCAATTTCTCGCTGTATTTTATAAACTCATCATCCAGTCTAAGATAACCTAAAATGGATGTGAGTTGACTTAATGCATTCCCTCTAATTTCCAATGCTTTATCCGAATCTTTATACTCCGTACTATTGATTACTTCCTGATAATATTTCATTGCGGAAGGATAATCACCTAAATCACTATACACGCGTCCGCAATAATAAATGGCCTCAAGATATTCCGGGCTATTCCTTTCCTTGCTGTAGTAATCCGTAATCTTTAAGATTAATGAATCGGTAGTATGAGGAATGTCCAGCTTGTCATTAGCTTTGATTCGCATCAGATCATAGAAATTCCTGTCTGATTGGTTCAGACTATTCCTATCTATGCTATCTAAACTTGCAAGGGCATCCTTTGGTGTATCCGATACAATCTGGCTCACACGTTCAAGTCTCGGATCGCGCGACTTGCAGGAGAACAAACACAAAAGAGCAATTATGACGTAAATTATTCTTTTCAAAATTGAAGTAGATTATATTATTTCAACAAATTTATAAAAATTATTCTATGAAGGGGCATAATATAGTGCGGAAAAAGTGCGGAAA
>CAMWXH010000147.1 GCA_947178165.1 uncultured Porphyromonadaceae bacterium
CCCTTATCTCTATGGCATCCCACCAATCGAAATAGTTGCCATAAACACAGATGAAGGTGAAGCACATCATAAACACGGCCCATAGCATTGCTCCGATCCAGTCGATACCGAGCAGAGGTATGAACATCGGCCCACGCACAGGTTTAACGAGTATCA
Source organism: uncultured Porphyromonadaceae bacterium (assembly GCA_947178165.1). Classification (GTDB taxonomy): domain Bacteria; phylum Bacteroidota; class Bacteroidia; order Bacteroidales; family Muribaculaceae; genus Lepagella. The sequence goes on from CAMWXH010000147.1 coordinate 157, forward strand.
AGACCATCACCATCATCAAAGCGAGCAATCCAGTCATTATCCAGTGCATGTATTCCCATTGGAAGGAAAATGCCGTGTATATTGTGGCAATACCGCTCAGTTGAATCACGCTGTCAACGATTATATATACATAGCAGAAGAAAATGGCCATATCCCTGACAGGTGTAAGCCATAGCTGAATTGTGGAATTGCATGCGAATGTGGCTTGCATGCGAAACCACCCGGCAATGAAACAGGTAATCACCAATATCGGCACTGAGGTTGTGTTGGCACAGATCAGATTTGCTGATATAAGGACTATTGCCGAGACAAGAAGCTGGGTGCGCGTTGAAAAACGGAACTTGATGCGGAACATCACCGCAAAGTTTATAGCCAGCCCGATAAGCGATGCATATCCCGCCATCAGTATATCCTCCTGCATCAGTGCGGTAGTCCCTACCATATCGGATGCGGCGGCGAGGTAAACGCCCTGAACGGGCCACGCTAATTTCGTGTTCGGCTTCAACCTGTGCAGTAGCAGATGGGCGGAGTTGCACGCTATTGGTTTCAGCGGCATCAAAAATCTCTTCAAGAGTAAGGACCGACTGACTATAAGCACACACTCCACCGCTCGACAAGACTATCGACAACAGTCCTGTGAGCAATCGAAGATTGTTCATAATTAAAATTTTAGAAAAAGTTGCAGATGAATTTGTAATCTCAGCCTGTACTGCTGAGAGAGGCTTATTTACATCTAAGTTTATATACAAGCCTCAACCGGAGCGGTGCTTTTCCAGTTTTCGAGATATCCCCAGTTAGTCACTCTTGGGGTCGATGTTTCATTCTTCTTGGATAGACGGTTCATTTATACGCAACTCTTTGTGAATTGCACTGCAAAATTACAAAAAAATAAAACAAAAAGTATTTTAAAGAATAAAAAATTTAACTCCAATTATCTTCATCCACCGCAGATGAATACGAATTTTATTTTACTATTATATTTTTATCTTACTATTATATCGTGATGCCCCGTATTGTCTGCCGGTCCGCTCTTCACACCGTTCCACTTGTACTCACCAATATGCCTCCCCTTTTTGTCATGGAGTTCGAAATAAATATCAGGCTTTTCAAAATCAATGCTTATATAGGCATTCCGCTTAGAAAACTTAGCAGGGTGATAAATTCTTCTGTACTTATCTGGAGTCTTGTTTGTTTTAGACAATCCTTCATCTAATTCCCAGCCGTTAAGTTGAGCAATTACATCGGCAAAATCTGACAATATCGAGATTTTCTGCTCCGGATGATCCTTTAAACGGTCCAGCCTATCTTTGTTGGTCTTATGATAGGCTGTTGTTAGCCCAACATTCCACAAGGGAGATTGAATTGGATCGTGTTTCCTGCATTCCTTGCGTGAAACAAAATTTAGTGGATGCACTGCCTCCCGATTATCTTTTATCTTATCCTTGTCATATAAATTCAAGATACTTCTTTTTCGGCCATCCTTCGTTCCTTTTATCTCATGCGTCTCAAACTCTTCCCCGAATGTGAAGCTAACAGCACACATTGAGTATTCACAAGCATTGCCAAGCAAGACAGATTCTTTTCCCGAACTTGTATGGAGAAACACATGGCTCCCATCAATTTCAGCTTCATTGTTTATATAATTGGCCAGCTGTTTTATCAGATTACGTGTGTCAAAATTGAAATCCGGTTTATAATCGCATTCTGCAACTTTTATATCACAAATACTCAACCCTCCGAGCTTTCTATCCAAAATGATATTGACGTGACCGTAAATATCTTTCAAATGCTTCAACAGGTCAAAAAGCCTTATAACCTTGTCAAAGTTCTCAGCCAAGCAGATCGAGGAATCTCCGCATGAAAGATCATTAAAATATAGCTTCATGTCGTCAACTGATAATTTCTTTCAAGGCGTTCTCCCATTCATCAAAAAAGCCAGGAGGCCATTTGTCAAGAGAGCCATCATCGTGCAACTCTATTTCTGTTACCGAATGTTGGTCTTCATCTTGTTCGATGAAGTTAAGGGAAACATTAGTGGCCTCGATCAAGCCATTCTTTGCCGCGACCCTTATGCCGTTAAGCAAATGGTCACTGTGAGTTTCCACTATGATCTGCATCCCACCCTGCGCCGCAATAGCGAGAAATCTGCCTATGCGGAACTGCGCTTTAGGATGCAGATGAGCTTCCGGATTCTCCACAATAAGCAATGAACCCGGTGTCGCTGTCAGGACACCAAGAATTATCGGAAGTATGTAAGTGTTACCAAAGGCCATATTCAATGCCTGAACGGGGCCCGTTGATGGAGTGCTGAACATAAGCTTAGCCTTCCCTTCCGACGGATTGCCGTCAGCACTCACCGAGACAGACATCCCAAGTATATCTGTCATCCATTCGTTCAGATTTGCGGCTACTCCGGGCTTATTATTTAACCTCAGCGCCTCGATCCCGACTGTCTCATTATTATCAAGTGCTTCCTGCAATCTGAATACCGTGCGATGACCTGAGCTATCTCCTAAACGACTGTCAAACCGTTCATCATTACCTTTAAGGTACTCATTCCTCGGAGTCAACCTATTGGCATTGAGATACACAAAATCATCTTGGAACAGTGCCGATTTCGAAATGGCCTCAGGAAAATTATCTGAATACTCACAAGCAGGCTGTTTGTCTGCCTTTAAAGCATCCGGAATCGATAGTTCCACATCATCTTCTAACAGATCATCATAAATAGCAATCCTTATATCGGCTGACTCACTTCGCGCATAGCGAACTTGATCCAGACTTACTAAGTTTATCAATTTATCGTCTAAACGCAAACGACCGTTGGATTGGATATCTTGTTTGCTTTGTGCCAAAAGGAGCATTGCCTGTATGATACTCGACTTTCCCGCGGCGTTGCCCCCGGTTATGACAGTCAAAGGGCGGACACGGAGAGACTCTTGCTCGAAACATTTGAAATTTTTTAAATCTATCGTACGTATCATCTCACAATACTTTTGTAGATTGCACTTGATTTTACTGCATAATCCCTGAAAAGATGGCCAACTCCAATCCTGCTGTTTTTTTTCCAAGCCTTCTCAAATCTTTTCAAGAAAGACTCTTTATCAAATTTATCCACTGATGGATACAAAAGAGAAGTCAGTATAGTGAATATCGTTTTTTTCTTATATTTCCACTCTTCCTGCTCATTTAAAACCTCCTGAATATCGTGAGCCATCACAGGGAGTGCAGCTCTGGAGATAGACTTGTCATGGCTAAAAAATTCATAAACTATTTCAAACCTATCTAACATAATGCACTCCAGCATATCGAACCTCGTGCCGCTAAGATTAATATTAAGTTCAAATTTGCCTGTTCTAAAGCGTTGAGCAAAAAGAACCGCAACCATTATTTGCCATAGCAAATGAGAATCTTCAATTTCGAGACTGTAAGCGAAAGCTTGAATTTCACGGAATGAGTCTGGATAAACGGCCTGCGTACACCTCCATAATTCTTTCTCTTTCCCTATTTTCAGTAAAGAAGAACCGTATATCCCCAGCTTATGGATGGGAGATGTATCAGGGTTAATGATGGTGGCTATGATTTCAAGGTTATATAGACGTCCTCTCAAATGAAGAGGCAACGACTCGAACGAAGCATCGGCATATTCACTTATGTCAAAGTTCACATTTTTAAGTGAAAAAGAGTTTGTCACATATTCATAGATTGTGCTAATCAATTCTGCACCATCCACTAAATACCATACTGACTCAGAACCATCAATAATAATTGAATCAGCCGGCAAACCGAGCAACAAGCACTCAATTACACGCGACTTGTGAGAAACACTCCACTTTTTAAAAGGCTTGTCGCCAACCAGCCGGAGCTTTTTCTTATTAAGCATGTCAATAAGTTCCGAAACTCGGAAAATTCGAGTACGGAACATAGTGCTTGCCACTCCAAATCGTTGTGGCTGCATATTAAGGGATTGCTCAAGCCTATCTTCACTCATAGCAATGTGAACATAACAATTGGTATGTTATGCAAAGATAACAATAATTACCAACTTGGCAAAAAGCTAAATTCTCTATGAATTAAGATTCTCAATCTTCGGCGAACCCGATTGAAAGGAAGTGGAGTATAGGGGCAAGTGAGGTGATCCAGTAATACCAGCCGTGTACGCCGCTTCTCATGCGGTAGTCGATCGGCACCCCCCTCTTTTTCATAGCAAGGAAGAATGCGATGTTGCCCTCATAGAAATAATCGCTGTCACCGCAATCAGTGAACCATCTCACGCTCTTCAGCCGCTCAATCTCCTCCTCAGTAGCATTCTCCACGTAAGCAGTCGGATTATTGGCTATCAGCGAGTCGGCATAATCATTATCACTCTGAGCCATCTGGCTTTGCTCGGGATGACCCACAATGCCGCTTATGGCGCAGGCTGCGCCATACAGATCAGGATTCTTCTGTGCATAAGAAATGGATGCCTCCCCACCCATCGAGGCACCTATTATGGCACGGTGTTTCTTGTCAGATATCGTGCGGTAAATAGAATCGACAAGAGGTATGAGTTCCTTATGAAAATATGCTTCATAATCCCACCCCGGCACTGAAAAGAATCCCAGATGTTTGCCAAGATGCATCTCCCCTATCCCTCCTGCATCAGCCATTACAACAATCATAGGGATAGCCATCCCTGAGCGTATTGCGTCGTCGGCCACCTGGGGGAGACTCCCCGAATGAATCCAGCTCTCATGCGTCCCGCCCGCCGGATGGAGCATATAGACTACCGGATAACGCCGCTTCCCTTCCTCATAGCCGGCAGGAAGATACACGGAAAAATCCTTATTCACCCCAAGCACATCGCTGCTCATCTCGCAATGTTCCACACACCCGCTCCCCGTCATAGGAGCAAAATGGCTCGCCGCCTTATGTCGTTCCAATAGTTTTCCCATAATCTTGCAAAGTTACAAAAATATATTGATATGGTTTGCATTCATGACAGAAGCGTTTGTGTGTTCCATCCCTTTCGTGGGCTTCCTACTCTCAACAGGCAACTGCAAATTTAGTGACCCATCCCGTCTCTTCATCGTAGTGGCCAGTATATTTTTCACCAAGTTTAGTGTAACCCGCTGATTTGATCATTTGTCCTTGCACTTTGTGTCCAAAGGCACCGTTTGAAAGTCCTGTTGTAAAGAACTGAAGAGTCTCGATTGATTTGTTTTTATCCATAATTTCTGTTTTTAATTCCTTTTTCGTTTTTCTGTAGTTAAAACGTTTCCCTCCAAATATGGGGTTTATCAAGAAATTACAAAACATCATGAAAACGGCCGATTTCAACGCAATAGTCTGATAATCGGAAAAAATGATTAAATTTGCAGTTTGATAAACGAATAAGAAAAACATCTGATTATGGAAGAAATAAGAATAGACTGCGCACATCCAACTGAGGAAGAAATGAAACTGTCACAGTTCCATTCCCAAACTCTTTTCCGTCTGAATCAAACTATGCCTTTTACCGAGGAATATGACTCACTCATAAATCAGCTTTTCCCTGAAATAGGTGAGAACAGCAGGATAGTCACTCCTTTAAAGGGTGTTAGATTCAATAAAGTGAGCATTGGGAAGAATGTGGTAATCAACAGCGATTGCCTTATGATGGCAGCCGGTGGCATCACCATAGAGGATGAGGTGATGATAGCCGCTAACGCTCAACTCATATCTAACAATCACGACCTGGACAATCGTTGGATTATTACCTGCAAACCTGTTCGTATCTGCCGCAGAGCGTGGATTGGCGCAGGGGCGACCATCCT
>CAMWXH010000148.1 GCA_947178165.1 uncultured Porphyromonadaceae bacterium
ATACTAATCAACCATCCTCATTAGAATGAATTATAAAATAGATATAAAGGAAGGGTTTAAAAATTTTCTGGACGACCTGCGTTCCTATTTTAATGTTTCTGAAGATTTGGAAAGCCAGGCCGACGTAGAGGCCTCCATAAGGTCGGGAGTGTCATTCAAAGGCAGCCAGCTTCTTACCTTAATATTTGCTATATTCATCGCATCACTCGGACTTAACACCGATAGCATTCCGGTTATTATTGGAGCGATGTTGATTTCTCCTTTGATGGGTCCTATAATCGGGATGGGATTAGGCATTGGCATACAAGACTACGACCTTCTTAAAAGAGGTTCTAAAAATATAATTGCCGCCGTTCTGGGCTCTCTTGTAACATCTGCGCTCTATTTCCTTATCTCTCCTCAATATGAAGGTGCAAGCCAGCTTTTGGCACGCACATCCCCTTCAATATATGATGTTTTTGTGGCTCTTTTTGGCGGCGCGGCGGGAATATTAAGTATCGCAGCCAAGAATAAAGGGCAGGTATTGCCCGGAGTGGCGATTGCAACCTCTCTGATGCCTCCGCTTTGCACAGCCGGATATGGAATTGCAACCTGGCAAATGCATTTCTTTTTCGGGGCTCTGTATCTCTTCTTTACCAACATGGTCTTCATTTTGGTGGCCACATGGATCGGAGTGAAATTATTCAGATTCAAAAGTGTTGTATATCAGAATGAAAAGAGGGCTAAAAGAGTAAAGTATATAGTCTATTCTGTGGTTGCAGCTACGATCTGCGTAAGCACATATCTCACTGTTGTGATGCTTCAGAAAAATATTTTTTTAGAGAAGGCTCAGAATTTTGTGGAGACTGAAATGGTGTTTCCAAACACTCAGGTGCTCAATCATAAGGAAACCTTTGAACGCGGCAAACGGATAATAGATGTCACTTTGATAGGGGAGTCGTTGCCCAAAGACTCCTTAAAACTGGCGATGATGACCAAATTGGATTCGCTTGGACTGGGAGGAACAACATTGAATATCAGGCAAGGTTTTTCTATGGCCGCAACCTCGCTCGATAAGATTCAGAATGAAGATAAGTTCTATGAACTAATGCAGAATGAACTGAATAATAAACAGGTGATAATTGACTCTTTGCGAGGGATTCTTGCAGTGCATAAACAGTTTTCCGATGAAAGCATAAGTGTTTCTCCAGAGATTAAAGTTCTGTTCCCCTCTGTCAGGGATATTGCATTATCGCACATGGTGGTGTCTTCTGTTGAAAATTCATTATCCGATACTGTCAATATGATTTTTGTGAATGCACCCGCCGGATTAACTGCCGTGGATAGGTCGAAGCTCAGGGAATATCTTGAGGTCAGGCTAAAGAAAAATAATGTATATCTGACAGTGAATCCCTCTACATTTCCTTGGCCTTCCAAATCTAACAACGGTAATTAGATAATGGATGATAACTCTCTAAAAGGAGAATGCATCGTCTAATACAATCCGGTAAAAACTCATCATTTAAAAAAGCAATAATAATGAATCGAAATATTGTTTCCCTCTCTATAATATCTCTTTTATTCAGTTCTTTTTCCGCTTTCGCATATAATGTTGAATTTGAAGGTTCTTCTAAGAAAGTGATTGAAGTTGAGACAGAAAAAAATACGGGCCTCGATGCTTTGTTTGTAGCTTATAACGTCAACGAAATATCACGTATTGATATTTCCGGAATAAATGGCACGATAATTGATGTAGAAAAATACAGCAACCTCGGAGGAGGATATGCAGAAGAGATCACATTTTCTTTAAGTGACGGGAAGGTAAGTATTCCGGATCCAAAAGGGAACTTAGGATATATCGTTAAATCTGAAAACGGGAACTATTGTTTCTGGCTGGTTGACTATTCTTCTGATCCATTGCACCTTGAAGGAATTGCAATGGATGCAGAACAGGAATGTGAAACAACCGCTCTTCATATTAATGGACGTGGTGAAGATATTCATTATTACACTATTGATGGTCGTCAGCGCACACTTAGCCGCGAAATTGATTTAACATACTCCACTCTTGAATGGGATGAGGAACAATCGGTATTTACCCAACTAAACGAGGTGAAACAGCTTTCATCAATTTCCGGTAAAATTATCCTTACTCCGCCATTTTACTGTTCCACTTCTGTTGAAGTTTCGGGCGATCGTTTTCTTAAGGCTTGGCAGATGACTGAAAAGATTGAATCGGAAATCTTTCCTCCTAATGCAGTCACGGTGGAGAGTCGGGCTGAACAGACAAATATATCGGAAGAGGAAAGCTCTAACATAATTAAGACTGAAACCGAGGGGTTAGGCGGCTCGGCGCCTGCCGACATAACTTTTTATGGTTATATAACGGATGGCGTGCTTCACACCGAATGGCAGATGGCTTCTGATCCTGAATTTGAGTATATTCTATTCCGGTTCAATGAGCAGGACGTATCATACAGCTTCACAGAGGAGGGACGCTATTATATGCGATTCATAGGCAGCAACGCCGATGGAAGTTGCGAAGCGATAGGGGAAACATATACCGTTATGATCGGAGCTTCTGATCTAAGGATTCCAAATGCGTTTTCTCCTAATGACGACGGGATAAATGATATTTGGAAAGTAGGATATCGCTCGCTTATTGATTTTAAATGCTGGATCTTTGACAGCAAAGGGAATCAGTTATTCCAGTTTGACGATCCTTCCGCCGGATGGGATGGAAAGTATCACGGCAAGACAGTAAAACCGGGTGTTTACTATTATGTTATACAAGCCACCGGTGCAGATGGCAAAAAATATAAGAAAAGCGGTGACATCAATATTTTGAATTATAAAAAATATGGGTCTGGCACCGGTGAAATAGAAGAATAAAAATGACAGACAATATAATAAAGGCTTCCGATTCCATAGATGTCTATGGGGCTCGGGTGCATAATTTGAAAAACATAGACGTTACCATTCCGCATAATTCGCTTAGCGTTATCACAGGACTAAGCGGTTGCGGCAAATCGTCGCTTGCATTCGATACGATTTTTGCCGAGGGACAGAGAAGATATATAGAAACGTTCTCTTCATATGCGCGCAATATGCTTGGGTCGCTCGAACGGCCAGATGTTGATAAAATCACAGGGCTAAGTCCGGTGATAAGCATCGAGCAGAAAACCGTAAATAAGAATCCTCGCAGCACGATCGGCACCACAACAGAAATTTATGACTTCTTCCGCTTGCTTTTTGCCAGGATGGGAGAGGCGAGAAGCTATGTCAGCGGTAAGCCGATGATTAAATATAACAAAGATCAGATTGTCGATCTGCTCCTCAATCAATATGAGGGGAAGAAAATCTATATCTTGGCTCCTTTAGTTAAAAACAGGAAAGGCCATTACAAAGAACTTTTTGAAAATCTTCGTAAAAAAGGGTTTCTATATGTAAGGGTTGACGGAAAACTCGAGGAATTGACATTTGGAATGAAACTCAACCGTTACCAGAATCACAGTGTGGAGCTTGTGATTGATCGTCTGCGGCCGGATAAGAATGACGTGCAACGACTACGTTCTACTGTTGAATCCGCACTTAAACAAGGAGACCGTCAGATGATGGTGATGGATATGGATACTCAGGAGATCAAACATTACAGCCAATTGCTTATGGATGCTGAAAATGGATTATCTTATCCTGAGCCTGCACCTCACAGTTTCTCGTTCAATTCCCCTCAGGGGGCTTGTCCCAAATGCAAAGGGCTTGGATATGTCAATGTGGTCGATCTGGATAAATTGATACCCGACCGCAAGAAATCAATCTACGATGGAGCCATATCTGCTCTCGGAAAGTATAAGAATTCAATGGTGTTCTGGCAGATTGAAGCTATCTGCAAGCTACACGGCTGTGATCTAAAGACTCCGGTGGAACAATTGCCGGAAGAGGCCCTCAATGACATACTCAATGGAACCGACACTCGTCTGAACATAAAGAATGATACACTGAGCACAAGCAACTATGCATCCTCATATAATGGTCTTTTAAAATATATAGAGATGCAACAGGAAGAGGATGCCGGAGCTGAGGCAAACAAGTGGAGCAATCAGTTTTATTCAGTTTCTGTCTGCCCTATATGTCATGGAGATAGGCTTAATAAGATCTCTTTGCATTATTACATAGATGGTAAAACCATTGCTGATGTAGCCCGGATGGATATCTCAGAGCTTTATGAATGGTGCCTGAATCTTGAAGATCGTCTTGATCCGTCTAAGCGCCTGGTTGCGGAAGAGATCATGAAAGAGATCAGGAGCAGATTGAAGTTTCTTTTGGATGTTGGACTCGACTACCTGTCATTAAACAGAAACAGCGCGTCTCTGAGTGGGGGAGAGAGCCAGAGAATACGTTTGGCAACCCAGATAGGCTCACAGCTCGTCAATGTGCTCTATATCCTTGATGAACCGTCTATCGGTCTTCATCAACGCGACAATGTGCGGCTGATTGATAGCCTTAAGCAGCTTCGCGATAATGGCAATTCAATAATCGTGGTCGAACATGACAAGGATATAATGAAGGAAGCCGACTATATCGTCGATATTGGCCCGGGCGCAGGAAAAAAGGGGGGAGAGGTGATGTTTCAGGGCACACCTGAAGATATGCTTGCCACTCATTCCCTCACTGCCGATTATCTAAATGGTAACAAAGAAATCTCAATCCCTGAAAAAAGAAGAAAAGGGAATGGAAAGTTCCTCGAAATAAAAGGTGCAACCGGTCATAACCTGAAAGATGTTGACCTTAAAATCCCTTTGGGAAGATTCGTGTGTGTCACTGGAGTGAGCGGCAGCGGAAAATCCTCGCTTATCAATGGAACACTTCAGCCATTCTTAAGCAAGAAGTTCTACAGGTCTGTTCAAGAGCCTCTTCCATTCAAAAAGGCTCTTGGCGTTGAAAACATTGACAAGATTGTCACTGTTGACCAGTCGCCCCTCGGACGTTCTCCTCGGTCAAACCCTGCCACATATACAGGCGTTTTCGCTGATATCCGGAAGCTGTTTGTTGAATTGCCCGACTCCAAGCTCCGGGGGTATAAGCCGGGTAGATTCTCATTCAATGTGGCCGGAGGAAGATGTGAAACATGCAAAGGCAATGGTTATAAAACCATTGAAATGAACTTTTTGCCCGATGTTCTTGTGCCCTGCGAACAATGTCATGGCAAACGTTATAACAGGGAAACCCTTGAAGTAAGATATAAAGGGAAATCTATCGCCGACGTTCTTGAAATGACAGTGAATCAAGCTGTGGAATTTTTTGAGAATGTGCCTGTAATCCTTAAGAAAATCAAGGTGCTTCAGGAAATTGGTTTAGGATACATTAAACTCGGCCAGCCATCCAGCACATTGAGCGGAGGAGAGAATCAACGCGTAAAGCTTGCCACTGAACTTGCTAAGAAAGACACGGGCAAGACTTTATTTCTCCTTGACGAACCAACCACAGGACTCCATTTTGAGGATATCCGAGTGTTGCTTAACGTAATTAACAAACTTGTTGATAAAGGAAACACTGTTGTAGTTATCGAGCATAACCTTGATGTTATTAAATGTGCCGATTATATTATCGACCTTGGACCGGGCGGCGGTCGCGAAGGCGGCAAAATCATTGCTCAGGGAACTCCGGAAGAAGTGATTAACGTGGATACGCCGACATCTCAATTCTTAATTGAGGAGTTAAAACAGAATTGAAGAGTTAAAACAGACAACTTCAAAAAACAACAAAGCCGACAACTTTAACAAAACAAATAAAAAACAGCCTTAGAATCACATCTAAGGCTGTTTTTGTAACTATCTCCTTATATCTTTTCATTTGTTACATAATCACTATTATGTTAAATAGAACACAGGAATAACATAAACAC
>CAMWXH010000149.1 GCA_947178165.1 uncultured Porphyromonadaceae bacterium
ACGCGATACTTCAACTATTTTTATTAATTTTGAAATATAAAATAAAAGATAATAATCAACGATGAATATTTCATATAAATGGCTTAAAAGGTTCATAGATCCGGAGGTTTCTCCGCGCGAACTTGCCGCTCGGCTCACCTCGCTGGGTCTTGAATGCGACACGGTTGAGGAGGTTGAGAGCATACGTGGCGGACTCCGTGGCATCGTGACCGGACGTGTATTGACATGTGTTGACCATCCTGATTCAGATCACCTCCATATCACCACAGTTGATCTTGGGGCGGGCGAGCCTGTGCAGATAGTGTGTGGCGCTCCCAATGTTGCCGCAGGTCAGAATGTGATAGTGGCCACTGTGGGCACAACCCTGTATGACGGTGACAAGGAGTTTCAGATTCGCAAATCGAAGATTCGCGGTGTCGAGTCGTTTGGAATGATATGTGCTGAAGATGAGATAGGTGTCGGCACCTCCCACGAAGGCATCATGGTGCTGCCCGAGGATGTGAAGCCCGGCACCCCGGCCTCAGAATATTTCAACGTTGAGAGCGACTATGTGCTTGAAGTGGAACTCACTCCCAACCGCGTCGATGCCGCCAGCCATTTAGGCGTGGCGCGCGATGTCAAAGCCAAGATGTGGTGTGAGGCCGCGGAGGGTAAACGCGAAGACTATCCGGAGGTTTCGGTGCCATCTGTTGAAACATTCTCCAGCGACCGAGAGGATGGCGCAGTTTCAATCCGAATTGAAGATAAGGAGGGTTGTCCGCGCTACTGTGGAGTCACCATCCGCAATGTAGATGTAAAAGAGTCGCCCGAATGGCTTAAGAATCTTCTTAGTGCAGTAGGCCAGCGACCCATCAATAATATTGTTGACATCACCAACTTCATACTCCAGGGCATTGGCCAGCCTCTCCATTGCTTTGACCTTGACAAAGTGAAAGGGGAGGAGATTGTGGTTCGCACTTGTCCGGCCGGAACTAAATTCACCACCCTCGATGGAGTGGATCGTGAACTTAATGAAGCCGACCTTATGATATGCAATGCCGAAGAGCCTATGTGCATCGCCGGTGTATTCGGAGGGCTTGATTCAGGTGTGACAGAGGATACGAAATCGGTATTCATCGAATCAGCCTATTTCAATCCCACGCGTGTGCGTCGCACAGCGCGCCGTCATGGTCTTTCCACAGATGCTTCATTCCGTTATGAGCGTGGCACCGATCCTAATATCTGCGACTATGCCGCCCGTCTTGCTTCTGTCATGATCAAGGAGCTTGCCGGAGGTGAGATATGTGGTGGAGTGAAGGATCTTTACGAGGAGCCGATCGCCAAGGCAGAGATGGATTTCTCACTTGATTACTGCGCAAAACTTATCGGCAAGACACTTCCGAAAGAGCTGATCATCTGCATTCTGAAAGCTTTGGAATTTGATGTGGAGGAGAAGGATGCCGACACGCTCCATCTTAAAGTGCCGACATATCGTGTTGACGTGTATCGTCCCTGCGATGTGGTTGAAGAGATTCTGCGTGTCTATGGATACAACAACGTTGAAATCAGCGACCAGATGCACGTATCCCTTTCACAGCGAGGCGACACTGATGCAAGCTATGCCCTTCAGCAGTTGGTGAGCGAACAGCTCACAGCTCAAGGTTTCCACGAAATCCTGAACAACTCGCTGAGTGCTGTCTCATATTATGAGGAATCGGAGCGTTATCCGCTTTCATCTTGCGTAAGGCTGATGAATCCTCTGAGCAACGATCTCGCCGTTCTCCGCCAGACGCTCCTCTATGGAGGGTTGGAGTCTATTTCGCATAACGTGAACCGCAAGGAGCGCGACTTGAAATTTTATGAATTTGGCAACGTGTATAGTTTCGATTCTTCAAAAGAGTCAACTGCCGATAAGCCTCTTTCTTCCTATTCAGAGAATGAGAACCTTGCATTGTGGATGACCGGCAATCTGAACCGTGCGTCATGGAATGCAAAAGCGGTGGAGGCAAGCGTCTATGACCTTAAGGGTATCCTCCTCAATATCTTCTCCCGTGCCGGCATAGCTGAAAGCTCGCTGAAGTTTGAGCAGGGTAATGATGAGATATTTGCTGTAAAACTCGACATAAGCTTTAAATCAGGGAAACACCTTGCCGAAGTTGGCGTGATCCGCACAGCGGTGTTGAAGAAATTCGACATAGCGCAGAGCGTGGTATATGCCTCTGTTGACTGGACAGCCCTTTACAAGCAGGCTCGTAAGACCGATGTAAAGTTTGCCGAGCTTCCAAAGACGCAGGCTGTTGACCGCGATTTGGCGTTGCTGGTTGACAAGGGTGTCAAGTTTACCGATATTGAAGAGGTGATTAACAATTCAGAAAATAAACGTAAGACTAAGAATCCACTTCTTCGCGGTGTATATCTCTTCGATGTTTACGAAGGAAAGAATATACCTGCAGGTAAGAAGTCATACGCTGTAAAGATTAAATTGCAAGATATCGAAAAAACCCTTGATGAAAGGCAAATTGAACGTACGATGAATAAGATCATCAAGGCTCTTGAAGCATTCGGAGCAGAACTCCGATAAATATAGATTAACAGAATAACAACTACTATAAGTATAAGAAATTCACAATGGGAAGAGCATTTGAATATCGTAAAGCCCGTAAATTGAAACGCTGGGGCAATATGAGCCGAACATTCACTCGTATCGGCAAGGAGATTACCATCGCAGCCAAGGCCGGCGGTCCGGATCCCGATATGAACCCACGTCTCCGTGTGCTTATGCAGAATGCGAAGGCCGCAAACATGCCTAAGGATACTGTTGAGCGCGCCATCAAGAAAGCTACCGACAAAGATGCCGGCGACTATAAGGAGATTGTATATGAAGGATATGGACCTTTCGGAATCGCTATCGTCGTTGAGACTGCAACCGACAATAATCAGCGCACGGTGGCAAATGTGCGCAGCTACTTCAACAAGTTTGGCGGTTCATTAGGCACGCAGGGTTCCCTCTCATTCCTTTTCGACCATAAGAGTGTGTTCCATGTGAAGCCCAGCGACGCTGTTGATCACGACGAGTTTGAGCTTGAACTGATGGACTTCGAGGCTGAGCTTGAGACCGATGAAGAGGAATGGATGATTTATGGCGCCTTCGATCAGTTCTCCAACCTCCAGAAATTCCTTGAAGACAAGGGTATGGAGATTGTATCGGCAGAATTTGAGCGCATTCCCACCGACTACAAGGAGGTGACTCCCGAACAGCGTGAACAGCTCGACAAGCTCCTCGACAAATTCGAAGAAGACGAGGATGTCCAGAACGTGTTCCATAACATCAAGGAAGACTAATTTAATTCAATTTTTGAGGATATGAGAAGAGGGTGTGTCATAACGGTCCGGACGGGCTGTGATGACACCCTCTTTTTGTGAAGAAGAATGGAAGCTGCATTTCTCTGCACGTGCGGTTCTTTCGGTAAGCATTATGTATATAGAGAGTTCCAGTCTTATATAAGATTGGAACTCTCTATATAGGCAACAAGGTTTATTTAGTTAAGCTTAATTATGTCTTAGTGGTTTAATAACTCAAAACTATACTCTCAAAATCGTTATTCAAATTCATGAACATATTTAGCTCCTTTGGGAATCTTTGAAGAGAAGGGCACGTTAGAACAATTATAAGCCTGATTGATTCTAATCTGCTTTACCTTCGTTCCTTCGCAGTTTATGCTTTCAATATTTGTGGTAGCGGCGATATCAAGTTTGGGACCGACATTGGTATATTCCAGAGAAACCCATGACAGAATATCACACCCATCAAAATTAACAGAGGTCAGTTTCTTATCCTCGAATAATATAACTTGAACAATGTTCTTGCAGGAAGAAAAATCAAGTGTCTTTACTCCTGTCTGATAGCAATAGAGGGTTTTCAGGGAAGGAAGATTCTCCATGGTTAATTGTGTCAAAGAAGCGTTCTCTGCGGCCCTTACAGAGTTCAGATTCGGACAATCTTTCAAAGTCAATGAGCTGAAGCTGTTGCCATCAAGCTGTATGGCTTCCAGATAAGGGAAACTTTCTATATTTATTTCTCCCTTAATACCAGTCATATCGGCAAAGAAACTCTTAAGGGTGTTACGATAAGGAACCAACTTCCATTCCCATTTCAACTTGGGACTACATCGAGAAAATTTTAATTCCTCCAACGGCGCTTTTTCCGGGAGAGTGATAGAAGCCAGGGATTCCGAAAATGAAGCAACCATTGACTTTAATCCTGTGCAACCAGTCAGATTCAGATCTTCAATTCCTGTTATACTCACCGACAGAGACTCAAGATTTACCAATCCTGCTACCTTTATTTTTTTTAGCCGTGTATTAGCACTCAGGTTTATGTACTTTATTTTTTTGAAGGGAGTGAAATCCAGATCTTCATATTTGGCATAGCCGGCATTAAGGCTTTCCAGCGATTCAGATAATCCCGAAATATCTACCTTCCCAATAGCACTGCTATTGATATTGAGGCTTTGTATTTGATGAAGCCCTTCAATATTTAACTCAATAAGGCTTTCTGTTGAAAAAAGCTCTAATGTTTTAAGTTTGGCAAGGCCTCTAAGGTCAAGATACTTTACCAATCCACAATAATTGAGATTCAATACCTCAAGGTTTGTGAAGAAACGGATGCCGGTAAGATCGGCTACTCCTGTGCCTTGAAAAGATAGCTCTTTAATCTCTTTTGCTTGAAGATTTGAATAGAAGGAATCCTCACCTGCAAAGGTTGAGATAAGTTGGCGAAATTTTTCGTCGGGCACAACTCTGGGGTCAAGAAGATTAATGAGACCTATCTCAACCTCTACTTCGATTGATTCTCCATTCCCGGAGGCGTTGTAAGGCTGAACAGTGTAAGTGCCGCTTTCTAAAGGAAGATATTCCGACTGTGAACCACGCTGCAGAAGCTGACCATTCAGGAACCAGCGGTATCCCCAAGCCTTATCAGCCACGGCTTTAAGAGTCACGACCCCCTCATCTGATGTCAGAATCTCTACAGCCACTTTATCCGGGCGTCCGGAAGCATCTACAGTAATGGGAAGAGATGGTTTGCCTGTGCCTAACCCGTTGGTTCCAGCCACCATATATTCACCGGATTTAGAAAATTCAAAAAAAGGCTCACACGTAGAGGTCAGTACTTTCCCGTCAAGAAACCAGGTATAGGAATTGGCATTAGGGATAGGGGATGTGCGGAGCACAATGGTGCCATCCTCCTCTTCCCAAAGTTCTATCTCCCCGGCGGCGTCAGGCAAGCTTAGCTCATTGTCGTCGCTGCAGGCTGAGAGGGAAAGAAGAGAGAACAGAACTCCTAATACCCATAAAAATATTGAGCGAGGATTTTTCATTTTAGAATATATTTTTTACCATTAATGATGTAGAGACCGGCCGGGAGTCCGTCCATAGCCTCCTTCATGGACTGGCTGCTTCTCAGATGGAACCCATTGATGTTATACACTTCAATCGAGGGAGAGGAAGGGATAGCTTGAACAGAATTAACATTCGATTCTGCCAAAGTGAGGATTCCGGCAGAGTAGTTGGTGGCTACAACATCTATTCCTTTTACCATAGACCACATATTGAACACGAATTGGTTATCGTTATTGATAGTTGCAGTCATTGGCGCAGGGTCTTCAGTCAGCTTATTGTCCATCCACCA
>CAMWXH010000150.1 GCA_947178165.1 uncultured Porphyromonadaceae bacterium
GACTTAAATATTTATGATTCCTTATAGATGAAGTGTTTATAAAGTTTTCAAAAATAGTTTTTACAATGAATGGATTCAGTAAAAGATTAATTACATTCCCATTGTTTATTGTCTCAGTTCTGATGGGATTCTGCCAACAAACAATGTGGGTGGGGGAGACCTATAATTTTGATGTTACCTCATCTGTAGTGGGCCTTCCCGCTAATCTCTCTTGGTCAACAAACGGAGGATACCTATCATTATCCGGCTCCGGATTTTATCGACAAATTACGATTACACAATATTTCTCCGGAACGGCCACTGTAACTTGTGAATGGGATTACAAGTTGACAGCAAGTGGATCTTATACTCATACAAAACGCCAAATTACGATATCTTGTAAAAATAATCAGGTGTCTATTTCTCCAACCTCAATGACAATGTCGCAGGGCGAAAAGAGATATGTCAGTTATTCTCATCAATTTTCTAATCAATATACGTCTGCCGCCAATCCATATTTTCAAAGCACTAATCCGGAAGTGGCAAGTGTGGATATGTACACCGGTGAGGTTACTGCTATTTCTCCTGGTACAGCTTACATTAATGTTTACTCAAAAATCTCATCGGGTGCCCCGTATTGTTTGGTGACGGTGAATCAGTCAGAAGCAGTTCCTGCCGCTCCTTCCAATGTAAAGATCAGAGCAACTAAAAATGAAGGAGAGGTATATTTAAGTTGGGATCCTGTTACAAAGGATAGGAACGGTAAAAATCTTACAAAGAAAGTAACTTATACTATTTACTCTGGCGAAAGTAATAATCCTATAGTAAAGAATTTGGATAGAACTAATTATACATACAATGCTGTTCCAAAGGGAAAACAGGAAATCTTAGACTTAAAAGTAACTGCTGTTACATCTGTTGGTTCCAGCGAAGGTACAAATGCACCTCTCACACCAATTGGTACCCCTTATAAAGAGATAAATGAGACTTTTGCAGATGGAAAAACACATTATCTATGGATGTGGGGAGGCGAATTTAGGGATGAGTCTGGTGTTTATCTATATGGCGAGGATTCTGAAACGGTGACATCTGTATCCGGAGACAATGGTTTTTTGGGATTCCATACCAAATATACCAGTGATAAATTATTTTTTGAAAGTGGGTTGGTATCCATAGTAAATCAAGATAACCCAAATCTCTCCTTTTTTGTTTTTAATAATACTGATAACCAAGGAACTTTATCCGTTTATATAAGAGAGACAGGAGATTATAATTGGACTGAGGTCATGACTCCAATTTCTATCAGTGACTTGTGTGGGGTAGGTAACGTGAATGTATGGAGGGAAGTTTCAGTGTCACTCAAAAAGTTTCTAAATAAAACCGTACAATTTAGAATTACCTTATCCAATCCGAACTTAGTATATACCTTCATTGACGATATAAATTGTTGTGTTTCACCAAGTGGTGTTAGCGAAGAGGTAATTTTAGATGACTCTTTTGTTTCTTTGAACGGAAGAGAAATAATCATTCACCATTCGGAAGGTCTTGCTATCTCTATTACAGATATCCATGGAGGGGAAATATACAAAGGAATAGGTGACGTTTTAACAAAAATAAATGTAGGAGAAGGAATTTTCATTGTTAAAGTCGGAAATAAGGTATCAAAAATACTCGTAAAATAAGAAATCAAGAGGTCATTAAATTCTCAGAACATATTGATGTGGCAGAGGGTGTGTCAAAATACGAAAATTTGACACACCTTCTTAGTTTACATTTAAATACGATTATCTAAAGAAACTTATCTTACAATAAATATTCAAGATAGTTGCCAGGGGTTATTACTACACATTCTTTGGGTCTGTATGTTTCAATAAATGATTTCGGGAATTTGACTGAAGCTTTTGCTTCATTCCACTTCATTTCAAAAATAGTGAATTCTCCATCACTTTCTTCAATAAGATCAATCTCTTGTTGGTTCGTCGTACGCCAGAAATAGTAATTTACGTGACGGCCTATATAGGAATTATACTTTATGCGTTCTGTTATAAAGAAATTTTCCCATAATGCACCAATATCATTTCTTAACGCTAAAGGTGCGTAATTTTGGATTATAGCGTTCCTGATACCATTATCATAAAAGAATACTTTCCGACTCTTCTTTAGTTCATTCCTCATATTACGGCTAAGACCGGGCAGGGAATATATTACGAAGCATTTTTCAAGAAGATCTATGTATCTTTCCACAGTTTTTGGGTCACTTCCTACAGTTCGTGCAACCTCATTATATACCACTTCACTTCCTAATTGCAACGCGAGAGCAACTAAGATTTTTTGTAATATAACCGGCTTTCTGACTTCATCCAGTTCAAGGATATCTTTATATAGATAGCTGTCGGCTAATGTTCGTAGAAGCTCTTTTGCTTCTTCCTGATGAGTCAGCACATCTGGATAGGAGCCATAAATCAATCTGGATTCGAGCAGTTGACGTGTGTGTAGAAGACCTTCAGTAGCGTATAATTCCCCCGACGAAATAGGATACATATTATATTCATATTTCCTTCCAGTAAGAGGTTCATTTATAGATTCTCTCAAATGTAAAGATGAAGAACCGCTTGCTAAAACCTGCATTTCGGGGTATTCATCCACTATCCTTTTTAAAACTAATCCAATATTTTCTACACGCTGTGCTTCATCAATAGCTATGATTTTATAATTTCCAAGGAGCAATCGAAGGTTAGTGGAGTTAATGTTTGTAAGAATATTTCTTACTTCGGGATCATCGCAATTTAAATTCAACAAAGGGTGTTCCATTTGATTGGTGATATGATTCATCAAAGTGCTTTTCCCAACTTGTCGTGCACCAAGGATAACTATGGCTTTACGCTTAAAAAAATGATCCTCAATCGGTTTTGTAAGTGCTCTTTTTATAAACATTGTATAGTTTATTTGCTGGATTGATCGATAACTATATTGTGTTTGAACACAAATTTACTATAAATTATTGTCTAATCCAAAATTTAGGTCATTTTTTTGGATTATAATCCAAAATTTTAGCCTAATTTTTGGATTAGGTAAATATATACGGAAAATTTAGATTGAAAAGAGACTTTATACCGGTCTTTCTGCAATAGTGAAAATTTCTATTAAGAATTTACACCGGGAGGATTTTTAACCACCCAATTTGTGATGTTTTTCTCTTCTGCTGTGACAGCCTGAGTGGTTTTCCTGCTTATGGCAGGAAGCAAACCATTATAAATTCCATCTTTGACCTCAAGGTTTGGAATGCCGAGCCGGTAGATCTTCCCTTCGTCAAACCGTTCTTTAAGGGTAAGGTATCCGGTTTGGAAAAGAAGAGCTTCT
The DNA here is from genome assembly GCA_947178165.1 of uncultured Porphyromonadaceae bacterium. Lineage (GTDB taxonomy): Bacteria > Bacteroidota > Bacteroidia > Bacteroidales > Muribaculaceae > Lepagella. The sequence continues at coordinate 3,340 of CAMWXH010000150.1, forward strand.
AACGGAAGTCCTTCTTTTTCAGTAGAAGCCAGATCAGCTTTTCTTATTAAGGGATTAAGAATGTTGATTAAAGATTCTCTATCCGCAAGAGCCTTGATTTTCTTCCATAAGAACTCCGATGTTCCGCTTGCAAACCAATAAGAGTCAATCAGTCCCTCGGGAAAAGCTTGTATAAGACTGAATGGATTATATACATCCAGGTTCATGTCTCCAAAATGATAGCCATCATAATTATCTTTCAATAGTTGGAGTGCGCCGTCATAATTAGTTTCATTGGTTTCTGCCACTTTTTCGATACCTTCCACACAATCTCTCACCAGCTCTTCTTGTGTTATCCCGCAGATTCCGGAAAAAGATGGAATCAGGGTTAAATCACGAAGATTGTTCATGCCACTGAAAATTGACATCTTGCTGAACCGCGTGATCCCTGTTAGGAAACAGAACCGGAGATAATCACTATTGGCTTTTAGAACAGAATACAGGTCTTTTAATAATCCTCGCATTTCCTCATGCAATTCTATATTGTCGTATGTAGAAAAAAGAGGATTGTCATATTCATCCACTAAAACAACAACAGGTTTTCCGGTAGTATTATGGATGGCTTCTATGAGTGTGCTTAATCTTATTCCAAATGAGGAGTAGGGTGGTGAGAAAACTTGATAATCTTTCTCCCAGCGTGAAATGGAATTATTTATATTTTCCTTGAGGGTTTCTGTTGAAACCATATTCCCAACCGAGAAATCCAATCGCAATACGGGATATTCGGTCCATTCTTTTTCAAGTTCATAGATTTCCAAACCTTTGAAAAGATCTTTTTTCCCTTGAAAATAGGCTTCCATGGTTGAAATAAGCAAACTCTTTCCAAATCTGCGTGGACGACTTAGGAAATTATATTTTGATTCCTTAGCCATTCGGAAGATATATCCCGTCTTATCGACATAAAATTGTCCTTCCCTACGGATTGTAGTGAAGCTTGAGTCTCCGATGGGGTATCTTATTTCATTCATGCAATATTAATTTAGGGAATAGTAATGTATCACAAAGATAATTAATTTTTATATTCCTTACAAATCATACGATTGAGATGGTGAACTCTTTCGAAAATTTGCGAATCAGTTAGGATTAACGAAAGTGCAATGGCACTGTGCCGAGAACCAAAAAAGCTCCCTGCATCACTGCCGAGAGCTTCCATACTTGCATAAATTTTAATCGTTTTCAAAATCTGTTCTTATCAGAATTGCCGGCTCCACGACCTCTGTAACGTGAGCGTGCTGAATTGAAATTGTATCTTATTGTCAATGAAAGATCGCGGGTGTCAAATATTTTTTTCACAGCCATCGAACTAAGTGCATCATAAGAAATGATCTCCTGCCTCCACGTGTCGAAAACGTCGTTGAGTTGCAACTTTACACTCCACGCATCGTTTGCAAAAGATTTAAATAATCCGAGGTTGCACTGCCAATAAGATTTCATATAGAAATTATCTCCGTTTCCCGATGTCCTTGCAGAAAAATCAGCATTCAGCCAAATATCCCACGGCAAATGAATTGCATTATTGAATCTGAAAATACCTAAAGGCCTATTCAACTTGATAATCTTGTCAGTATGTTTTAACTTGAAATCCTGAATATCAATGCCTGCCATAAAGGAGGGATGCCACAATCCGAAGAATGTAGGAGAATAGTTCAAGTATGCACCGTAGGTGTTGAATCGTGGCATATTCATTATTGTCAACATAGTAACGTTACCCTCTCCGGGTGATTCGGAGGTCTGCCACATAAAATAATTCTTGGTCGAATAATATTCAAGTTCAACAACAAGATCTTTCCATAAAAGTGAGGCGGAAACATAATCACGATATATGGGTTTCAGATTGGGATTCCCGGATTCATATCTGTATTGGTCGATGTACTTTACAGCGGAACTTAATTGCGCGAAAGCTGGTCTGGTTATCTTCTTCATATAAGATAGGTTAGTCCTGACACAACCTATCGGGAAAGAGAGATTGACTGACGGTGCAAGATTATGGTAATTACGGCTTTGATCATCACTTAATTTTCCTGCCTGCCAATATTTGGAATCGGTATATTCCCATCTAATTCCCATTCCGGCAGAAATAGCACCAAATGTCTGATCGGTTTCGGCAAACAGAGCTGAAGTGGTTTCGACAATCTTGATATCGCTATCTGAAATAAATTCTGCATTTCCGGTATATCTGTCTGTGCGATGTATATTGTTTATCTCGGTTCCAAATCGCAATTCGCCTTTCCATAAAGGTGTTGATGCCG
>CAMWXH010000151.1 GCA_947178165.1 uncultured Porphyromonadaceae bacterium
ACCCGATCGGGAAGCCGGGGGCGGTGCGTTCCTCGCCATAGAACATCTTCCCGTCGGCAAAGAGCACGCCGTTGCCGTTGCTGAAGAGCATGGACGCGAGGGGCGTGCCATCCTTGATTTCGGAATAAGGCGTTCCGCCCTTGGTGACCGTGTATTGCGGAATGTTCCCCGCCCACGCCAACATCGGGAGGGCGAGGGCGGAGGTCAGGAGTAGTCTCCTGAGCCTTAGGCTGTGGTTGCTGTAGGTTTGCTGTTTCATCATATCAAGTTTTTGTAAAGTCATGGACACGACGAAGTGTGCCGTCCCTTGTGAGGGCGGCATACGGAAGTATGAAAATGTCAGTTATTCTTTTAAGGAGTAAATTGTAAAGGCAATGTATTACCCCCCCCGAGATTTGCGCACCATGCACCGGCACCCTGGCATTCAGGGAGCAGGAGAGGAGTATGGGCTAAGGGGTAGGGATGTTTCATCAGATGATAGAGTTTTAAGTAATTTTAATATTTACTTATCCGTCATAAACCAACCGAGCGGTCTGACGTGAGCAAAATTAGAAATAAAATTTAAGATGGCAAAATTTTTAACAAATTTTTTGAAAATTTTCGCAGGTAAGATAAAAAATGTGGTCTCTGCAGAGAAATTGTATAAAACTCTGCGTTCCTCTGCGCCTCTGCGTGAGATAAAAAATATGGTCTCTGCAGAGAAAAAAGATTTCTCCGCATAGAATAAGGTCTCACGCAGAGGCGCAGAGGGCGCGGAGACGCTTCGCTTGATTATTACAGCACACAATGACAAAAGGAAAGATTAAAGACAATAGGAACAGGAGAAAAATTTTCCTGTCTTAAAAAAACGGAAGCTCGGAGGCTCCCGCCACGGGGAGGTTATGTCTCTTTGGAAAGGGATTTGAGGTTTATGTTGTCGAGGTGGCGTGTCTCGGATGAGAAGTTTGCCCCGATGCAGAAGATTTGGCGAGGATCGTTTAGATAAGGAAGATGATATTTCTTCTCTTCAACCTGATGGAGCGCACTTCGCGAATCCTTGTCAAACTTTAGCTCTATGATATAGATGTAGTCATCTGATTTTATCACAAGGTCTATCCTCCCGTCGGAAGTGTGAACTTCTGTCTCTGCGTTCACTCCAATCAGGGTGAGGAGAATATAGATGGCATTATGAAAATTGTTCTCATCCTCCATCTTCATCTCGTATGGAATGCCGGCAAGGAAGACGTCGAGATTTTTCATAAGCTTTTCAGGCTCCCCTAATTCAATGTTATTGATAATATCTCGCACCACCGAAGCCGGGGTGCCGCGTTTTACGTTCACATAATAGGGCAGGAGAACATCGAAAAGCCCTTTCCTTACCTCACGATTCGGAACTCCTAAAGTGACAGTGTCAAATTTGCGTTGATACCTCTTTATAGTAAGATAACCCGTCTGATAAAGCAGGGCCAAGGGATCGGCATTCTTAAGGTCGAGGCCTGCCAGCGAATCAAGCGAGCAACGTGTGTTTAGTATATTCTCGAGGTCTGCATCAACATTCCGCAACGCTTCGGCAATTATGGTGGGTACGCCGGTATGAACCCAGTAACTTCCAATGTTGGATTCGGCCAAGGCGTTCAGTACCGACCATGGATTATAGATATCACTTCCGGTAGGGGTGAAATGGTAACCGTCATAGTTTCTCTTCAACAAATTACAGGCACCCTCGTAGGTAAGCCTTTTCTTCTCGGCAAGTTTTTCAATTCCAACAGAGAAATTTGAAAGCAATTCCTTCTCAGTTATGCCACAGATATCGGCAAATTCATCAGAGAAGGAAATGTCACGTATATTGTTTAGGTCGGAGAACACACTGAGTTTGCTGAATCGGCTAACCCCTGTGATGAATACAAACTTGATATGTTCTGCAGAACTCTTGAAATTGGAATATATGGAGGCAAGCTTAGACCTGTAATATTCAAAATTGTCATCCCTATTTAGATTGCTCACAAGTGGTTTGTCATATTCATCCACAAGAATCACCACTTCGCGACCGGTCTTTTCGTGCGCACCCTTGATAATGTTTTTGAATCTTTGCGAGAGATTATCTGACGAAACCGTCACATCATATTTCTCCTCCCAAAATCGGAATAGATTGTCAAGTACGTCGTCAAGTTCACTTTGCTCTGCATACCGCTCCGTATTGAGGTCAAGATATAATACAGGATATTGTTCCCAATTCCATTGGATAGAGTCAATATACAAGCCACTGAATAGTTCACGTTGGCCTTCAAAGAAATAACGGAAGGTGGATAGAAAGAGACTTTTACCGAATCGTCGGGGACGTGCCAGGAAATAGTATTTTGAGCGGGAGGCAATAAGCTTGTCGATATACATGGTCTTATCGACATAGAGGCAATCCATCTTGCGCAATACCTTGAAGTCTTGCTCACCTATCGGGTATCCCACATTTGCCTGTTTTGTCATGTCTCTATCACCCATAATTCTCTTCTTTTCTGCAAATATAACTAATACCCTTCATTTCTGCAAACTCTGCGGAAGCTCGGAGGTTCCCGCCACGAAGAGGTGATGGAGCTGGAGGAAGCGGTGGAGGGTGGAGGAACCGTGGCGAGCCATGGAGGCTTTTACTTTCTCGAAGGTTTTCTCTTTTCTTATGTCGCCTGACTTTGAGAAGAATTTGTCGGCGTAACAGACGGCTTTCTCCTCTATTGTCTCGGGCAACATATCAACATGAGGGAGGGGGAGATTCTGACTCACAATATCTTCTATGGTGAGGCCGGCGCCGGTGTGGCGTTCACAGAATCGGGCAAGTTCGGGATACCCCTCTCTCCTTAATATCTCCCCTCCAAGAATGCCGTGACGTATGTAGGGTTCTGTGCCGTGACATTCTATGCCGGGGGCATCGCAGAGGAAGATGCCGATGTCGTGAAGCATGGCACCGTCGGATACCAATTCTTCATTGAAAGGAAGCCCGGAGCGACGCACGGCGGCAAGAGCCTTGTCGCGCACAAGCTCGGAATGTGTGATAAGGATGTCGCGCAGGGGGCCTGCGGGGTAATATCGGTCGATGATGGAATAGGGAAGCATAGATGATGTGTTAAACCGTGGGTTCCTCCTGAGGAGAGAACCCACGGTTAATAGAAGGTGTAACCGCTCCGCGGTTTTTAATCTTCTTCGATGATCTCTACCCAGCCGTGTTTATCTTCAGCTTCTCCGAGCTGGATGGCGCGGAGTGCATTGAAGAGCTGAGTGGATTTCGGGCCGGCCTCATTGTTGGTAGAGAATACGAATTTCTTGCCATTGTCGAGGTCGTGGATTTCAGCTACGGGTGAGATAACGGCAGCTGTTCCGCAAGAACCAACCTCTTCGAATGTTTCAAGTTCTTCGTAAGGGATCTGACGCTCCTCAACTTCCATTCCGAGGTCACGGGCAATCTGGCGAACGCTCTTGTTGGTGATGGAGGGGAGGATAGAGGGGCTGGCAGGAGTTATATATGAGTTGCCACGGATGCCGAAGATATTGGCTGCGCCGCACTCATCGAGATATTTCTTCTCTTTCGGGTCAAGATAAAGCATCACTGAATAACCGAGGTCGTGAGCTTTCTCGCCGGCTTGAAGGGAAGCCGCATAGTTGCCGCCAATCTTGAAGGAACCGGTTCCCTTCGGAGCCACACGGTCATATTCTCTTGAAAGACACACTTTCGAAGGCTTGAATCCCTCTTTGAAGTAGGGGCCAACGGGAGTGGCAAACATGATCACGGTGTATTCCTTTGAGGGTTTCACGCCAACTTGAGCGGATGTGCCGATTTCAAGAGGACGGATATAAAGTGAGGCACCGGTGCCGTAAGGAGGAACGAAACGTGCGTTAAGTTTTACCACCTTGCGGACCATCTCGCAGAAAAGTTCTTCGGGCATCGGCTCCATCATTATTCCTTCAGCGGAACGGATGAAACGCTTTGCATTCTCATCCATGCGGAAAACACGGATTTTGCCATCTTTGCCACGGAAAGCCTTGAGGCCTTCGAACGACTCCTGTCCGTAGTGGAGACAGGTTGCGGCGATGTGCAAAGGAACATACTCAGAATCACTCACTTCGATTTCTCCCCATTTGCCGTCTTTGAAAGTGCAACGCACGTTCCAGTCAGTCTTGATGTAACCAAAGGGGAGGGAGTCCCACTTAATGTCAGGCTGTTTCATAATATTTAGAATTTATGGTTAAAGTCTATTTTCATACTGCTACCTTGCAGGTGAGGTTACCAATCTTCACGATATAGACCCCGTGGGCCGGAAGCGTGAGCTGATTGGTGCCTGCCGGAAGCGTTTCACTGTTGACCATGCGTCCGAGGATGGTGAAAATCTTGATCTGCACGCTATGGTTGGCTGTGACTATGATGGTGGAAGAGGCTGTCTTGATCTCTATTTCCGTTTCCTTCACCACGGTCTTGGCATCGGCCCGTTCTGTTTTAAGTGTTTCCCATTTGTTAGTGGCACCCACGGCAGGAGCCGCGGCAGCGATAGCCACCAGTGAAATCATGAGATATTTTTTTAACACTTTAAACATTCTGATACGAGTCAATTTTTTTGCCTGCTTCTCAAACCGCCTTTGCGAGCAAAATGCTAAAAACGGTTTTATTGTGTAAAATTACAAAATATTGTTTTGATTACAAAATAAGATAACAATAAGATATAAAAAAATGCCTGCGGTTTAATCCGCAGGCATTATATGAAATTAAATCATTGTTCAAAATCGGGATGCAATGATTACTTGCCCTCTTTCTGCATCTGCTCCTTAAGAGCCTGAAGTGCGCCGAGATCACCGAGAGTAGTTTTCTCGATCTGCGGAGCCTGAACAGCCTCAGCAGCGGGCTTAGCGCTCTTGCGAGCTGTGTTGGCTTTCTCACGACGCTCAGCCTTGTTGGCATCTTCAGAGATGCGGCTGTGGCTAAGGATGATGCGTTTGTTGTCTTTGTTGAACTCGATAACCTTGAAGTTGAGCTTCTCGTCGAGCTTAGCCTGAGAGCCATCTTCCTTAACGAGGTGTTTGGGAGTTGCGAAGCCCTCTACGCCGTAGGGGAGAGAGATGACTGCGCCCTTATCCATAACCTCTGTGATTGTGCCCTCGTGGATAGAACCAACAGTGAAGATAGTCTCGAATACATCCCAGGGATTCTCCTCGAGCTGTTTGTGGCCGAGGCTGAGACGACGGTTGTCTTTGTCGATTTCGAGAACCTGAACCTCGATGTCGTTGCCAACCTGAGTGAACTCAGAGGGGTGTTTGATCTTCTTGGTCCAAGAGAGGTCGGAGATGTGGATAAGACCGTCAACGCCTTCCTCGATTTCAACGAACACGCCGAAGTTGGTGAAGTTGCGAACCTTCGCAGTGTGGCGGCTGCCGATAGCATATTTAGTCTCGATATCCTCCCAAGGATCTTTCTTGAGCTGCTTGAGACCGAGG
>CAMWXH010000152.1 GCA_947178165.1 uncultured Porphyromonadaceae bacterium
TCTCGCGGGCATATTCGATCTGCGATGCATATTCCGATAGCCACCAGCTGAGCTGCGGCGGCATTTCCGAGGCTGTGAAAGCCCCGTGGTCGGAATATCCGAGCAAGGGGGCGGCCACGTCGTCGGCGCTCAGCAGGATGTAGCCCCCGGCGTTGCTGTTGTTGAACACATACACTGCAGGCGCGCCCTTCGGGGTCAGCGCGGTGTGCGCCAGTTTTGGGGTCGCCTTGGCGTTCCCTTTTGCCATCATGGACGGACGCTCGGAAGAGGCCCTTCGCAATGCCTCCTCGGGAGTGAGCTCCCTTGCTATGGCCGGAAGGGCAAGAGTCAGGAGCAGCAGTGCTGAAATCTTTGATTTGTTCATGGTGTTATCTTTTCTTTTTGAAGATTGATTAGCGGATGAAAACTGAGAATCTATCAGTAGCACGTTAACTTTCACGGTAGCATGTTAGCTTTCAGGCAGGATTGCCTACCCCTCAAAGTTAATAATATCCTCCCGATTATGCAAGAGCATCCTCAATTTTTACCGATGTTTAAGATTAGGGATTGGAGTTTAAAAAAGGGGATGCGCCGCATGCGCGGGGCACCCCCTTACCATATTAAAATAATGAAGAAAACTTAATCTTATTTAACCACTACCTTCTTGCCGTTGATGATATAAACGCCCTTCTCAAGTTCGCGGAGCTGTTCAGCCGGAACATTGTTGAGGACTGCCTTGCCATCAAGAGTGAAAACGGTTACATTTCCATTCTCATCGGCGAAGATGCTGGCAATGCCTGTCTGGATATCGAATATGTATTTCTCTTCTATTTCAGGCGATGCGAATACTGAATCGATAGTCAGAGTTCCTTCTCTTACAGAGAGTGTGTAATTGCCCTCTTCTGTTGGAGCGGGATCAAATGTGACAGCAACTTTGACACCTGCAGCGCGAGTTTCTGGTTCTACAATCTCAAACTTGCCGGTTACATTATACTTGTAGTTTGAATCTTTTAAAGTAGCGCCATTTTCATTATAGATTTCAACTGAAGTGGCATCCGGATAATAGAGATAAAGCTTGCCGAGATCAGAGATGCGATTCCCTTCTGTCACGCCATTTGCAGATGAAATTTCAACTGTAAATGTCTTGGGAGCCGTAACGGTCCATTCGCCCTCAATTGCCGGAGAATCTTCATTTTCAATCTTGAAGGCACCTGCCTTGATTGAAAGAGTCAACTTGCCCTCTTTATTGTATTCATCATCAGTAATCATGAACATCAGCATATTCTGTTCTGCCATGATATCGAAGGAAGTTGATGGAACCTCTGTGCCGTCAATAGTAATCTTTATATCAGATTTATTCGGCGCAGTCACAGTTGCTGTTTCATCGAAAATCACGGTAAACATAATTCCCCAATCGCTTAAGAGGATGGTGCCGTTATTGGGATCGAGCGTATATTCAACACTGACAGGTGCTTCAAGAGTATATTCAGCATAAATTTCCGCACTTGCTTCACCATCAATCTGGAATGCGCCTTCACTGATGATGAACTTGTAGTCACCATTTGCAGGTTTCTGAGCAGTCTCAATGAGAGTGAGCTTGAAGGTCGGTACACTTGCAGACTCATCTTTTACGCAAGTATAACCGGGTGCGGCGTAACCGTCATTCATTTTGCCAAGCTGGAATGATACCTGACTTCCTACGAATTCAACTGAAGTTGCCTCGGGGAATGCAAGGATGAACTCATTGAGCGAGTCAACGGTTGTTCCCGGTTCGGGCATGAGAACCCAGTCTGACTTCAATGTATATTTGGCAACAATCTCTTCGCTTCCCTTATCACTGTCAAGAGTGAATGCGCCTGCAGGGATAGTGAGTGTGTAATCACCCTCAGTTGTCGGAGACTTGAAGCTGATTGTAGCCACATTGCCTACAGTTCTCACCTCGATAGCGTTTGCATTGTATTCCGTTCCTACGAGAGTGATCATGACATCCTCATTCTCAGCAATTGAAGTGGCGCCGCTGAATGTAACCTTTATTTCAGAAAGGTTCTTCACAACGCCGGCTTCAGGAGAAATAGTGTAGGCAGGAGCTGTAGCTTCGATTGTATATGTTGCAGTGATCTCATCGTTTTTGCTGCCATCCTTAAGGATAATTGTACCAGCCTGAATGGTGAGAGTCCATTTGCCCGGAGTTGTAATTTCAATGGGTTCCTCATCTTCATCTATCGGTGCGATATTGAAGGCAAGATTTGATTTGCCACTAATCATATCCGGCATCACAATTGCCTCAATAGTTTCTGTGCCGTTAGAGAACGAACCAACAGGGAGAACATTATTGGAGAAGTCAACATCCTCCATTGTAAGCTGCGGGAAGTCAAGAACAATAGCCGAGATTTCTTCAACTACACCGCTCTCAGGAGAGAGAGTATAATTTTCGATGGGCGTAATTGCATCCGGATCAACCTTAACGCGGCCTGAGTAGAGTTCTGTGATATATCCGCCGGGCACATTAACGTATTCGTTTTTCGTGTTGTCGAATTCTTTCTGAACGAAAGCTCCTTCGGGAACACTGATATAATAGGTTCCTTTTTCGGTCAAGGTAGTGTTGAGAGTTACGGGGAAAACATAGTTGCCAGTGGCTTCATCCATTGTCGGTTCACCTAACTCTGCAAACTTGGCAGCGACTTCCTCTGAAGCATTTGTGATGGTCATTTCGGCAAGCTTTGCCTCATCGGGTTCCATTTGAATCTCAGCATCATTTGCTGTTGCAGGAACAAGGAGCTTGATGGCTTTAAGAGAATGCACTGTCTTTCCATTTGCAGGAAGTGTGCCGGCAATTTTAATTTTTTGAGGAGCCGTTACAGTGACTGTGTTGTCTGCCGCAGTGGTTGAAGTGGTAAATTTAAACTCGCCATTTGCGTCAAGTTCCTGCGCCACACCCTTGTAAACTACAACTGAATTAGAAGAAGTAGGCTTAACAGTCATTACAGTTCCGGCTATTACAGACTGACCATCTGCATTGGCAGGATGCATGACCGGGCTATAGAAGAATTCAGCTTTTGCACCGTTTTCAAGCTTGAGTGATGCATTTGCCATTACAGGACTTCCTGTGAAATAGACGTCGATTGCAGAATGAATGTCGCTTGTCTCACCTGATGCAGGAGCATAAAGAGGCAGCACATATTCAGTCTGGTTTGTATCGTTGTTAAGAGAGCCTGACACTGCAGCACCGTCAAGATAGATTCCGGCAGATTGATTCTGGTTCAGATAGATGGTAAAGGGATTCTGATAGTTCGGGATGAATGATACCTCGCTTTCGCCTGGCATAAGTGTTATTGATTCGCGTGCGGGATTATCATTCTGCTCGGAATATTCTGGCGAACTCTTCATGTATGTTGCATCTGGATATCCGGAAGCATGAACGTTAAGAGTAGCCGTATATACCGGCTCCATCTTTTCGATGATCATATAGAATGAAGTGCTTTCAGAGTGAGCTAAAGCGGCATTTACGCTTCTTGTGCCTTTAGTTTCACTGTCGTCGGGAGTGCCGAAATAGCATACCTTAATGAAGTAACCCTCTTTGGGTTTAAAATAGAACGTACCCATCCCTCGATTATTCTTTTCTGAAACTGTAACCTGAATTTCCTTTGAACCTTCAGGCATTGTAAGGCATCCGTATGTGCGTCCGCTCACGTCGCCTACTTCAGTGTAATTAAGTGAATAATCCTCCATGGAGAGACCTAACAGGAGTCCTTCGGGGTCTGAAACATAGCCGGTATAGGTGATGTCATTCCAGATGGTTCCTTGTCCTTCTATTTTAAGGACGCTGTTCTCATCATTTATTATTACAGTGGCATCTTGCTTGGTATTATCTATAGTGTTGATAGGAACATTTACTCCGTTAAGAGTAACTTTGCTTACTGTAAAGTCATCACTTAAGAAATTGAGAACCAATTCAGTACCTTCAATAACATTTGTAAGACCGGTTATATATCCCTCCTCATAGTCACTGGGAAGAATCATCTTGCCTGTTGAGTGGTCCATTATGTTGGAGAGACAGTTTTCCATATCCTTGCCATATTCTATGGTGAGGTTACATGACTTCAATTCCTGGGAACCGGGAGCCAAAGGCTGGATTATAAGTTCATCATCAGCATTAAGAGTGATCAGATAATCAGCATTCATAGTGCTATTCTTCTTGATAGCCTCCGGAATCCATTTCTCCTCTTCACCCTCTTCTCCTTCAACTTTAGTGTAGGCCTGTCCGTTTAATTTAAGGCTGTAGGCATTCACCTGGCCTGCAATTTCGAGCTTGACAGGATTATCTGTTTCAGGATTGAAAGGGATTGTATTTTCTCCCTCTTGCAGAGGTATGGTTTGGCCTGTAAATAATGTAAATGTAATTGTATTGGCACCATTGACTACAACGATATCTACATTATCATCACGTTTAGGTACTGAGCATTGCACTACAACGGTTTTGCCATCAAAAGTTTTATCAAGTTGAACACACTCTGACTGATAAAGAGTTTTAACCGTTAGAGGGTCTCCATCACATGTTGCTCCATTAAGTAGATAACCATCTTGGGAGAGTATGTAAATTGTATCCCAGTTATTTTCTGTTTCGATCACCATAGAAGTGGCGCCAGCTGGAATGTCCATATATTTACCCCATGGACTGGCAATTTTAATTGAGCCTGGTTTCTCCCATTCTAACGTGACAGTATAGGCTTTGGCATGAAAGCCGAGTCCTAACAGCAACGTCAGAAATAGACCGAATGCGTAGATTCGTTTCATAAGCTTAAAATTTAAAAAGTTAATATTATTGGAAAATTGATTTAAAGAGGAATAGGGGGCATCATGAATCAACATAGTAAGCCGTGCATCTCATGATGCTCCCCGTTTTAATTTTTATTTCATCACCTTGTAAGACTTTCCTCCGGCATTTATGATGTATATGCCGGGTTCGAGCGAAGCGAATTCAACTGAGCCAGTTCCTGAAACGACAAGCTTGCCGTCGAGAGAGAACACATTTATCTCGCCGTCGGCCACGATTGCCGTGCCGTCAGCAGTGAACCCGGGCTGGCCGTCGGCCACGTTACCGATGCCTCCCTGTCCGTTCTCTCCGAAGGGGAGCGAGTAGATGTCGAGCAGGT
>CAMWXH010000153.1 GCA_947178165.1 uncultured Porphyromonadaceae bacterium
TTCTTTAGCATCCTGTTGATAATCGCGAAGCGAGTAGTCTTCTTTACATAAATTGGAAAACATTATCAATCAACGCGTAATAACATCTGAACCATTTTTAAGGCTTCCACTTGTGTTCGATTTATGGGATTTGCTTTTGGCTTTTCCCATGAATCTCTAAAAGAAGACAATTCTGTTAGCCAACGCAACTTATCTTTCTTTGTTTTAAATGGGCCCCCAATATTGATTGCGAATTCTTTTTCGAACGTAATAGCGTTTGGGTCATCTTCGAATTTATCGTTCCATTTTGAATTAATAATTGCCTCAATGTCGCTAAATTCCATAAAATCAATCCAGTCAGCATTGTCAGAATCGAAATTTTCATCCTTAGCCTCTTTTTCATTAATGCGATTTTTGCAACGAGCACGTACCTCTGAAATTGCAGATTCCCATCTGTCTCCATATAATTCTTGGACTTTAGCTATGACACGTTTATGTAGGATCGCTATAATTTCTTGTGCAATCTTTTTTCCTTCTTCTTGTAGGTTCTTATCTTGCGTTTCAAGCCATTGAGTTAATCCTTCTGGTAAAAAATCAGGATGAGTTTTGTTTATCATTGATTGGAACATGCGCATCCATAATGTTTCGGCACCCTGTCCTTGCTTACTAATCAATATACTATATTCTTCTTGATCAAGCATTGTAAGAGAATTGGCAAAAGAAGTGAGATAAGGCTCTATTATTTCCATTTGCTTTGCTGTGCTTGCCTTTTGGGATAATTTACCTCTTCGAATCAAATGTTTGTTCAAATTGCCCAACAAAACAATAAAAGCGTAAGAACCGCGGTTAGAGGATATCAACTTCTCGTAAATAGTAGTGGTTAATTGTTGTTGCATAAATTCATATGCGCTTTTCAAAAAACCGACTACCCTTTTTTTGCTTTCTGTCATAGCTTCATTGAAATCAGTAAGATTACAATCATAAAGACAGACATCTCTATCTTCTTCCTTGTAAGATTTATAAGTAGCCGAAGGAAGCAATGAAGATTTACTTAGTCCATCATTAAAAGACCTAAGAGATAAATCGCCAGAATCTTCTCCAACCGCAATTCTATTGAATAAGACACCATTTGCGTCGCGGGTTAAATCTTTGATAATCGCACATCGGAGCGCGCCGATTCTTGAATCCAGACGTGGAGCATCCCAATCCAGATCTATCTTGAGGTCGAATTTTAATGCTGGTCTTACTGCTTTTTGATTTTCATTAATATCTGAGAAAATCTGCAGCTGTTCCCTAGACTCCATACCATAGAAGGCAACCACAGGTATAGAATTGTTAAAACGGTATTTCGAACCAGCATAACCATATACACGATGCTGTCCATCTATTATGTGAGCTATTCCATATGCATTAGGAATTATAAGTGTACCAAATCTAGACTCGCTGTCTGATGAAGCTTTTCCTGCAGATTCAAATCTTACTTTTGAACCTTTGTCAAAATTTATTATAATGGAATTAGGAAAATATCCATTATTATCTATAAACTTACCAATGTCTTTCAATCGACTTGGTATAAGCATTCTCTGGTATGTAGGCGACATGGATTCATTGACTTTGGTTCTGTGTAATACAAAGCCAATTTTTAGCAAAATGTCTGGTTCCACGGACATCATATAATATGTTTTCCCACCCATGGACCCTTTCAATGCCGGAATACGTACAGGTGTGTCATTAATCTTTTCATTCTTGAACATAAGTCCAAAAAACTGATAAATGACACAATTTTTATAATTATTTATAAGTTTCTTGACATACTGATATGTGCTATCGTTAAAATGATAAATTTTCTTAGTATCCAGACGCTTGATATCTTCACTACTCTCATTGAATCTCAAATTCTTAGTGGCAAATATGAATTTTACCTTCTTTTTGCCAAAAAGCTCATGAAGAGCCTTTACTAAACCTTCTCTTGTTTGTTCAATATGATCAATATCCTTTTTGAAGGATGGAGCCTTCTTCGGTTTTTCAGCCGCTTTGCACTCAACTACAAAGATGGCTTCGTCATTAACCGCGAGGACATCAATTTGTTGGTGGTCTCCTTCTCCTTCTCCCCATTTGATTATTAATTTTTCATCTGTATTCATTTTCCTGAACCCCAGTTCGTAGAATAGACACCACATATTATCCTCAAAGAATCGACCCGCCGGTTTCTTCTTCTGGATTTTAGCCTTTCTTTTACCAATCCCCTGAGGTTGTACCTCCCATCCTTCTGTTACCCAATCATCTATCTCGTTAATCGCAATTGAGCACTCATCATATTCACTTCTTCTTGCCTTGTATTTCTTTTTAAGCACCGCTTCGTCAGAGGAAATATGGCTTAAAATATTGTCTTTTTGAAGTTCAGTTAACCATGCCATAGTGTGAGATTGGTAATTTTATTTTTAAATACTATTGGGAGATGGGTAGTTTGTAATTATCACTTCCTGAGGTTTGCGGTTTTTAGAATTGTATGGATTTATCATGCGAGTTACTTTTACTCTATCAATTTGATATCCATTATTATAAAGGCGTTCAAAAAAAGAAATATTATCGTCATAACTATCAGAGTTGCTTATCATTATTTTACATCCTTTATTACTAAAAACATCACAGATTTCTTTAAGCCTAATTTGGTCTAAATCTGAAAAACCATTGCCATCATATAGTGTAAACATTGTTACATCCTTACTCACTGGACGATATGGTGGATCTAGATACATAAAAGTCGGGGCGTTCCCCAACGATGAGAATATATCTGAAAAATCTCCACAATTTATTTCAACGTTTTGTAATGCAGTATGTAAAGCGAATATATTATTTTCTTCAAAAATAATAGGGTTCTTATATCTGCCATGAGGAACATTAAATTTACCTAAACGATTTTCTCGGTATAATCCATTAAAACAAGTATGATTTAAAAAAATAAAAAAGGCAACTTTGTGATCATCTTCAAATCTCATGGCATTATACGTATCCCTTACCCTATAGAAAAACAGCTCTCTAGGCGCCCCTATCTGCAAACCAAGATATTCAGACCTCAGTTCCATCAAAATTTTGATAATAGAAGAAGGATCTCTTTTTATGGTTCGATAGGCTTCTATTAAAACTGGGTTAATATCATTGATAATGGCTCTAGTAATATTTTTATACTTATCTATCATATGAAATAATACTGAGCCACCTCCAACAAAAGGCTCAACATATGTCACATTCTCCCATTCGTCAAAGTCAACGGGAAGGTGTCGCTCAATTTCTTTGAGCAACCTTACCTTACCTCCAGCCCATTTGACAAACGGTTTCATATATTATTGATCATTTCGTTTTAATTACAAAATTACAGAGAAAAATTGGATTTGGCAAGAGTCTGAGCGCTAAAACGGTAGCTCTACACAGGGCAAATGTGAGATTTGTCGGATGTAGAGCTAAATCCGGCTTAGAATTCAAAGGTGGGAAGATTGGATTTGTCGATTTTGCAGAGACAGAGGGTGTAGGGGATGAAGCCTTTTCGTCCTTCGATTTTGATGAAGTCTTATCCGTCTTGCCAGCAATAGTAGAGGGCGAGGCGGATGGCATCTTTGTCGTTGTAGGCTTCAATTTCTTTGCAAGCAAAGCGACAAGTCGATAAGCTATTGCCACAGTTAGTATAACAGGTATATAGTGCCATATTTGTTATAAGTTAGAGTTACGAGTTTTAGCTATAAGTAAAGAATAGTGTGAGATTACCACTTGATGCTACTTATCAAGAAAGCAGATAATAAACCCAGAGCGAGGAACGCTATAAATGGCAGGAAACCCTCAAACTCAATATCCTTAAGATTTTTGAGAACATTCAGAATGCTCCTATATCCCTTGTCTCGTTTCTGCTGGTAGAAGTTAATTGCCAAGAGACTGAAACCTTTACAAAGCTTTTCTTCTATGGTTTTCAGGCGGCTTTCAAGAGTTTTCTTGTAGTCGTTGAAGGTTTCGGCTGGTAGAAACTTCTGCTCGGTTGATTTGCGGAAATCCTCGAATTCCTGTCTGTCGGCAAATATTGTCGGTAGTTGTTCTTAATGTTTTAGGATTACGTCATCGCATACTCGCTTGACTGCCAACAGTAGATTTTCTGTAATAATCCATTTCTGCTGAGGTCCCGAGGATTTTTGCGTAGCACCAACCTTGCGAGGCTTTGAGAGCCTCAATTTCTTTCTGCTGTCTGGCGACAGTTAATTTTATATCTGAGATTTCAGATTTCTCCGTCTCGGTTTATTGAGTTGTACTCTCTTGAAGATCGTTTTTAGTCTTATAGCAGTGGCAGCTCTGAAAGCATTATTTATCTGTCAAGGGGACTGTTTCTTAATTCCAATGGAGTCATTCCAAAAAATTTCTTTACACTTTTGCAAAAGAATGAAAAGTTTGAGAAACCTAAATGTGATGCAATCTCTTTAACAGAGTAATCGGTTCCTACAAGATACCGCCGTGCATCGTTCATCACATATTCTCTTATCCATTCAATTGCAGTCTTTCCACTCTGAGTCTTACATACAGCTGAAAGATATTTTGGAGTAAGGGATAATGCCTCTGCATAATAACGAACATTTAACTCTTTTTTATTCATACTGGCCAGAAGGTCAATAAAATCCTGGAATATAATGGAAGGTCTTTTCTGACTGTTCGTTTTTGATGCTTTTGGTATCTTGGACGCAAAGCCAAAAATATCTCCTAACATTGCCTGGCATATTTTCCCCGTAGAAGTAACCGATGTATTATCGCATTCAAATAATTTTCGAGATTCTATTAGCGACGAATATTGTCTTAGGACATAGCTATCTTGTTGTGATAGACTAATGATCGGATTATAGCGAAGTGCCCTAAGACATACTTGAAAGCTAAGAGGATCCACATCTGTTGAAGCAAAACTGAGGGTCGTATACAACATTAATCCTAAAAAGTCTTTCGAATATCTCAATTCCGAGAAAAAGTCGTTGGGATGACAGATTAACAATTCACCAGCCCTGACAGTGTAGTGCTGAGAATTGAGCACAAAGGAATGCTCACCTTTTTCAACAAAACAGATATAAAGGGTATCCAGACGGAACGAGTGAGC
>CAMWXH010000154.1 GCA_947178165.1 uncultured Porphyromonadaceae bacterium
TTGTAACAGTAGAGACTGTGAGTGACCGGCCCTTTGACCAGATTGGAGAATACCCGGCCACCGTTGACCCGGAGCGCATCAACAATATATCGTCGGCGGCTCCAAACCGCATCAAGGCTATATATGTGGATGAAGGGATGCGTGTTGCGAAAGGGCAACGTCTTGTCCTCATGGATGATGTCAATGCTGTAGGCTATCAAACTCAAGTTGACAATGCAAAAGCCAATCTTAGAAATGTCCAGCTTAATTATGACCGTGCGCAGGAACTTTTCAAGATTGGGGGAGGAACTAAACAGCAGGTTGACCAAATGGAGACTCAGCTTATCAATGCAAAGAATTCTCTTGCGGCCGCTGAAAGAACTCTCAGGAATGCCCAAGAAAATACGGTGCTGACAGCTCCAATATCGGGAGTCGTGACTGCCAGGAATTATGATCCGGGCGATATGACAGGCGCCCTCCCCATCCTCACTATTGCACGCGTTCAACCCGTCAAAATAGTTATCAATGTGACTGAGAGCGAACTTTCACACGTGAAAAGAGGGATGGAAGCTAACATAACCTTTGATACTTACGGAGATGAAGTGTTTAAAGGGACCGTTACAATGGTTGCTCCGACAGTTGATCCGTCAAGCCGAACCTTCGGCGTTGAAATAACCTCAGCGAATTCCGACAGCAGGATCCTCCCGGGGATGTTCGGACGCGCCACACTTAATCTTGGCACACAGAACCGTGTCGTAGTTCCTGACAAGGCTGTGGTGAAACAGCAGGGTTCGGGCGACCATTATGTTTATGTGTATAATCCGGCCAACCAAACCGTCTCTTACAACAAAGTGGAACTTGGTCAAAGGTTAGGTGCCGAATATGAACTTCTCAGCGGTGTGGAACCCGGTTCAGAAGTTGTGGTAAGCGGTCAGAATCGTCTTGCAAACGGCAGAAAAGTAACTCTTAAAAAATAGAATGTCATGAGTTTGTACGGTTCGGCGGTGAAACGCCCCATTATGACCACCCTCTGCTTCGTCACGGTGATCATATTAGGTCTTTTCTCGCTCGCAAAACTTCCTATCGACCTATATCCGGATATCGATACCAACTCGATAATGGTCATCACGATGTATCCGGGTGCAAGTGCGAAGGATATAGAGCAGAATGTGACCAAGCCCCTTGAAAATTCACTCAATTCTGTAGAGCATCTCAAGCATATTTCATCTACATCGAGAGAGAACACCTCTGTGATCACCCTCGAATTCGAGTATGGATATGATATAGATGTCCTCACCAATGATGTCAGGGATAAGCTTGATATGGTGAAATCAATGCTCCCCGATGATGCTGAGAATCCTATCATATTCAAATTCTCAACCGATATGATTCCTATATGCCTATTGTCGGTGGAGGCTAAGGAGAGTATGTCGGGACTTTATAAAATCCTTGACGATGCTGTGGCAAATCCATTGGCACGTGTGGATGGCGTTGGCTCGGTATCTATTTCCGGAGCTCCCAAACGCGAGATACACGTCTATGTTGACCCTGCTCGCCTTGATGCGTATAACCTCTCGGTAGAGGCAATATCATCTGTAATCGCGGCAGAAAACAGGAATGTGCCAGGAGGCTCGTTCGATATCGGCTCAAACACGTATGCACTCAGGGTGCAGGGTGAATTTGACGATTCAGCCCAACTTGAAAATATTCCTGTAGCGTCGGTGGATGGAAAGACCATCTTCCTTCGCGATGTTGCTAAAGTGGTTGACAGCCTGGAGGAGCGCACCCAGCAGACATATATCAATGGCAACAAGGGTGCCATGATCATTATCCAGAAACAGAGTGGAGCAAACTCGGTTGAGATTTCCGATAAGGTGATGAAGATGCTACCCACCCTGGAGAAGAACCTTCCTTCCGACATCAAGATCGGAGTGATTGTCGATACGTCAGACAACATACGCAACACAATTGCATCTCTTGTTGAGACGGTGCTTTATGCCCTTCTTTTCGTGATGATTGTGGTATTCTTCTTCCTTGGGAGATGGCGCGCTACGCTGATTATTGTAATAACAATCCCCGTTTCGCTCATTGCCTCGTTCATTTATCTTTTTGCCACGGGCAACTCACTTAACATTGTCTCGCTCTCCGCGCTGTCAATCTCTATCGGTATGGTGGTGGATGATGCTATTGTAGTGCTCGAGAATGTCACGACCCATATTGAACGAGGATCGGATCCGAAACAGGCTGCCGTGCATGGCACAAATGAGGTTGCAATTTCTGTTATAGCATCTACATTGACGCTGATAGCTGTTTTCTTCCCACTTACTCTTGTTACAGGAATGACGGGCGTGCTGTTCCGTCAGTTAGGATGGATGGTGACTATCATGATGATTATCTCCACAGCCTGCGCCCTCTCGCTTACTCCAATGCTCTGTTCTCAGTGGCTGCGACTTCGCAATAAGAATTCCAAAGGGATGGCATGGTACCGCCCGATTGAGAAGGGACTCGACAAGTTCGACAACGGGTATGCCTTCCTTCTGCAGAAAGTGGTAACACATAAGACCGTCACCATCCTGATCTGTTTAGGAATTTTTGTGGGTTCCTGCTTCCTGATGAAGCATGTGGGCACTGAATTCTTCCCTACTCAGGATGACGGCCGTCTTGGCGTAAATCTTGAGCTGCCTATCGGCTCAAGAGTGGAAGAAGCCGAGGCCTCGATGGCACGGCTGGATTCCATGTGGAGAAAGAAATATCCGGAAATACTCGTACAGTCCTACACAGTTGGTCCGGCAAGTTCTGACAACACATACGCCTCCCTTTCTGACAATGGCCCACACATCATTTCAATGAATATCCGTCTTTCCGATCCCGGCGACAGAAAGAGGAAAATCACCGAGATTGCTGATGAAATGCGTAAAGATATTGATTCGAATTTCCCGGAATTCAAAAAAGCTCAAGTAATGGTAGGTGGACGCCAAGGAGGCGGTATGGGAGGCCAGTCAACGGTTGACTTTGAAGTTTATGGATATGACTTCGATAATACCGACAAAGTTGCCAGAGACCTTGCGGAGATTCTTCGTGGAATAAACGGCACTGCCGATGTCATCATTTCCCGGTCAGACTATCAGCCCGAATATCAGGTTGACTTTGACCGTGAGAAATTGGCAATGCACGGGATTTCGCTTCAGACAGCCGCATTCTATCTGCGAAACCGCATAAATGGTTCGACAGCCTCTCAGTTCCGCGAAGATGGCGAGGAATATGATATCAAGGTAATGTATTCCCCCGATAAACGCACACAGATTTCCGACATTGAGAATATAATGATATATTCCTCACGAGGACAAGGTGTACGCCTGAAGGAACTTGGAACCGTTGTGGAACGCTTCACGCCTCCTACAATTGAACGTAAGGACCGCGAACGTTTAATCACAGTTTCGGCCGTTGTCGATGGCGTTCCTATGAGCCAGGTTGTTGCAGATGCAGAAGCGCAGATTAACAGCATTGATATGCCCCCGGGCATTAATATTCAGATTGCAGGTAGTTTCGAGGATCAGCAAGACTCTTTCAGCGACCTTCTCCTTTTGGGACTCCTCATTATTATATTGGTTTATATAGTAATGGCGGCTCAGTTTGAATCGCTAACATATCCGGGCATAATCATGACATCTCTCCTCTTTGCTTTCTCAGGTGTCTTCCTTATCCTCTGGCTCACCGGCCATACATTGAACATCATGTCGATGATTGGCGCCATTATGCTTATCGGTATTGTAGTGAAAAACGGTATCGTGCTTATTGACTACATCACTCTGAACCGTGAACGTGGAATGGGAATCCGCACGGCTGTTGTAGATGGCGGTAAATCGCGTCTGCGACCCGTGGTAATGACAACCCTCACCACCATTCTCGGAATGGTGCCTATGGCCGTCGGTTCAGGGCAAGGATCAGAGATGTGGCGACCCATGGGTGTAGCCGTGATCGGTGGATTAACTTTCTCTACGATACTGACACTTCTTTTCGTACCGACACTATATTGCGTATTTGCGGGCAGGGGTGTAAAGAACGAAAGAAAGAAATTCCGCAAAAAATTGCTGAAAGTAAATAATCAGTAAAAGTATTTAAACTGATTTATATAATGATGTAGGGACGCAACGTGGTGCGTCTGGTATTAGAATTAAAATGGACGCAACGTGGCGCGTCCCTACATCATTAGGTTAAAACCTAATACAAACAAAATAAGTTAAAGATGAAAGCAATATTCATAGCATACGACCAAGCACATCATCAAGCCATCATCGAAATTCTTGACAAAATGTCGTGCCGAGGTTTTACGGCCTTTGGCAATGTTCAAGGTCGAGGCTCTTACAAAGGAGAACCTCATTATGGGAGTCATGCATGGCCATCATTGGCTCAGGCAATGATGACATTTGTAGAAGATGAGAAAGTCGCGACCCTGCTTGATCATCTTCACGAACTTGATGAATCCAAACCTCGTCTTGGGCTGCGTGCCTTCGTATGGCCCATCACAGCATCTATATAAGTTTATAAGAATAAAAAAACACCGAATGGAATCCATTCGGTGTTTTTTTGTGCGCACGAAGGGACTCGAACCCCCACGTCGTTAGACACTAGATCCTAAGTCTAGCGCGGCTACCAATTACGCCACGTGCGCGATTACCTCACAAAATTAATAAAAATATTCTACTTGACAAAATAAAAAACCTGAATTATTAGAGTTCTATTAGATTTTAGAGGAATCAGAGTAATCATAGTTCTCTCAGATCTCTTAGTTCTCCCAGTTCTCCACTTCTTGATAAAATGAAAAAGCCTCCGGAGATTTCTCTCCGGAGGCTAAAGGTGGCGGTTACCTACTCTCCCGCTTTCGCAGTACCATCGGCGTGATAAGGTTTAACTTCTCT
>CAMWXH010000155.1 GCA_947178165.1 uncultured Porphyromonadaceae bacterium
ACATTGCGTCCCTTTCTTACTAATTGCTGAATAGTTGGCATTCTTTGTCTCTTTAATTTATATTTAAGTTACTTCTTTTGCCTGTTTCGTTTAGATTTCAACACTCTTTCCATCATACCATAATGCACGCTAAGCAATTAATCCTCAATCGCTTAACTTGCATTCTCGGCGCTTCTGAGCCTAAAATCGTTGCAAAGATACTAATATTTAACGGATTACACAAATGTTTCCGAAACTTTTTATTCTTTTATAGCAAATTTTTCTGTTTTATAACATTTCACGCCTTCCCCTTGAATTTGGAAGCGTAGTCATAAATGTGCTCGCAGATGTGACGGTCTTTGTCGTTGAGCTCGAGTCCGCGCCGCGACATCACGCGCTGTGCCGTGCTCATGAATTTGTCTATCTCCACATTGGAGAATCCTCCCTCGGGCGACCCTTCGCTGAAACTCGGTATAAACACCCTCGGAAAGCCTGCGCCGTGCAGGTTGACCCCTACGCCAACCACCGTGGCCGTGTTGAACATGCAGTTTATCCCTGCCTTCGAATGGTCTCCCATTATCAGCCCGCAGAACTGAAGGTCGGTGCGCATGAACCGGTGCTCCCTATAATTCCAAAGCCTGATCTTCGCATAATCGTTCTTGAGGTTGGAGGCATTTGTGCCTGCGCCGATGTTGCACCATTCCCCTATCACTGCATTCCCCAAATAGCCGTCATGCGCCTTGTTGCTGTAGCCGAAGATCACCACATTGTCAATCTCTCCGCCCACTTTGCAGAAGGGGCCGATGGTGGTGCCTCCATACACTTTGGCTCCCATCTTGAATTTCGAGCGATGGCATAATGCTATCGGCCCTCGCAATGCGCAGCCCTCCATAACTTCGGAATCCTTTCCTATATATATAGGGCCATTCTTCACATTCAGGATTGCTCCCTCCACTTGCGCTCCCTCCTCTATAAAGACAGAAGGCAATCCGTCGGGAGTCGTGCCGGGTCCGATAAGGCGGCAGCTGTCGCTCAGCAGAGCCGAACTCCTTCCCTTCACCATTCGGGCGTAATCCGCTTTGAAAACTTCTGCATTCTTCAGGAATATATCATACACATATTCTAAGCTTCCCAATTCAGGAACCGCCACCCGGCTTCCGGCAATCTCTTCAGGATTGGCCGACGAAAGGCGGTCAAACTCCGTTTCGCGGGCATTGAATGCAATCACTTTCTTCCCATCTGTCAAAACCTCCCCCTCTTTGAGAGCGCATATCGCTTCCACAAGGCCCTCATCAGGAATCACGCAACCTGCAATAAACAGCGCCGGATTATCTTCAAGGTCTTTTTTAGGGAATTTCTCCTGAAGATAGCCAACAGTCTTATATGAATAGTGACCGGGAAGCAACGACTCCCATTTCTCCTTTATGGTGGTGATGCCTATGCGGAAATCTGCCACCGGCCGAGTATAGGCCAAGGGCAAAAGATTCTCATGACTCTCAAGGGTGTCGTAGAGCACGACATTTTTCAGCTCTTTCATTTTTCACACAAATTGGGAATTTGTGCAAAAATAACATATTGATATATTATATGCAAGTATGAGTGTTGTTTAATTTTAATTTTTCATCCACTTTTACCTTCGTAACCATATAAAAACAATGACGCCATAAAATTTCACAATTTCACGGCGCCTTGTGATTTTTTAGACTCTTCTACTTTCACAAGCAAACAGCAATCCTACTAAACCACTAACTTACAAATTTTATATCACTATTACTTAAAAGATTTTTGACTTGCCATCTTTATTGGTCAGTCTGAGCCATCCGGCTCTTTTGACAATGCAAAGTTAAAAATTAATTCTAAAAACAGCAATACCCAACATGAATTTTTTTCGTCATAAACTTAATTTTTTTCAATTTCTCCTTTTTTTGTCGCCCTAAAATGGTTCATAAATCCTTTTTTCATCTTCTATATATTAAAATATCGCAGAATTTTCTGAATTTTCAGAGCATCCCTGTTGTCTGTCTCACGTTAAAATTATAACTTTGATGGGAAACTGAAATATTTAATTTCTGCAGCCCGCAAAACGACATTAAAATAAATTATCATATAATGGCAAATAAACATTTCGACTACCTCACCTCTCTGCGCGAGGTTATGAAAGAGAAAGGAATCGATTGTGTCATAATTTCTGGCACAGATCCTCACCAAAGCGAACTCCCTCCTGCTCATTGGCGCGGGCGCGAGTGGATCACCGGTTTTGAATCAGGCAACGGAACCAACGGAACCGCTGTGGTGCTCGCCGACGAAGCTTATTGCTGGACCGACTCTCGCTATTTCATCCAGGCCGAGCAGCAGCTTCAGGGCTCCGGCTTCAAGATGATGAAGGAGGATGGCCCGGATGCAGTTGATCTGATCGACTGGGTTACTGAAAAAATGAATGCCGGACAGACAGTGGCTATCGACGGAATGACTTTCTCTGTCAGCTACGCTCAGCGTCTCCAGCAAGAGCTCAGCGACAATGGCATTAAATTCAACGACAATTTCCCGCAGTTCGACTATATATACCCCGACCGTCCGGAGCGCCCCAAAAACAAGCTCTTCATCCACGATGAGAAGATTGTAGGCGAAACTGTCGATGAGAAGGTGGCAGACGTGATGAAGGAGGTGAAGGGCGAGCTGGCCAATGCAATCATGCTTTCGGCCCTCGACGACATCGCATGGATAACAAATCTCCGCACTGCCAATGATATCGCTTTCTCTCCTATTTTCGTGGCATATCTCTATCTCGACGACAACCGCCGCGTGCTGTTCATCGACAAGGAGAAGATCACCGATGAAGTGGCCGCTCATCTTGCAAAATACAATTTCGAGGTTCAGCCTTATGATTCAGTGCTCGATTTCGCGGTCGCTCTCCCTAAGAAGACACGCCTTCTCATCGACCCGATGAAGACTTCTCGAGGCCTTTATGATCATATAGGATGCACTCCCGTATTCGGCGGCGACGGAGTGGCGAAACTCAAGAGCATTAAGAATCAGACCATGCTTGCCAACCTCGAGACCGCCATGGAGAAAGATGGCGTCGCCCTCACGAAATTCTTCATGATGGTGGAGAAAGAATATCCCACTGGCAAACTCACTGAAGTGGAGCTTGGCAAGAGGCTTCGGGCCCTTCGCCTTGCCGACCCCTCGTGTGTGGATGAGAGCTTCGCACCTATCCTCGGATGGAACGCTCACGGTGCAATCGTCCATTACGAGGCCACCGAGGAAACCGACGTCGCCATACAGGGCGATGGCCTTCTTCTCGTAGATTCAGGCGGTCAGTATGTTTTCGGCACAACCGACATAACACGCACAATCGCTCTCGGAACTCCCACCGACCAGCAGAAGCATGATTTCACGCTCGTGATGAAAGGTCACATCAACCTCTCCAATGCAATCTTCCCCGCAGGCACTCGCGGCGATCAACTCGACTCGCTGGCGCGCATTTTCCTTTGGAAGGAGGGGAAGGCCTACTATCATGGCACAGGCCACGGAGTCGGCTTCTTCATAAACTGTCATGAAGGCCCGCAGAACATCCGCCTCAATCATAACCCGACACCCCTCGAACCCGGCATGATCACAAGCAACGAACCCGGTTTATATCTCGAAGGAAGATATGGAATCAGATGTGAAAACCTTATTGTCACCGTTCCGGCGATGGAGACCGAGTTCGGTAAGTTCTATAAATTCAACGAGATGACGCTCTTCCCATTCGATCTAACCCTTTTCGAGACATCCATAATGACCGATGCGGAAATCGACTGGCTCAACAGCTACCATAAGAAAGTTTATGACCGTCTTTCTCCCCTCCTCAATGATGAAGAGAAAGCCTGGCTCGAAAAGAAAACCCAACCCATCTCAAGATAACCCCGGCGCGAAGCTGTTTCCGCCTACGGCCCTGCCGTTTTATAGCTCCCGGCGCGAAGCTGTTTCCGCCCACGGCCCTGCCGTTTAATAGCTCCCGGCGCGAAGCTGTTTCCGCCCACGGCCCTGCCGTTTAATAGCTCCCGGCGCGAAGCTGTTTCCGCCCACGGCCCTGCCGTCAAAAATTTAAAAAAAGAAAAAAATGGCTATCATAAGAAGTGTTCGCGGCTTTAAGCCCATAATTGGAAAAGACTGTTTCCTTGCCGACAACGCCTGCATCATAGGCGATGTCGTAATCGGCGACGAATGCAGCGTATGGTTCGGCACAGTCCTCCGAGGAGACGTAAACTCCATCCGCATCGGCAATGGAGTCAATATCCAAGACGGATCAGTGCTCCACACCCTCTACCAGAAATCTACAATCGAAATCGGTGACCATGTAAGCATCGGCCACAATGTCGTGATCCATGGCGCCCACATCCACGATTATGCCCTTATCGGAATGGGCGCTGTAGTCATGGATGATGCAGTAGTCGGAGAAGGTGCCCTCGTGGCTGCCGGCTCAGTTGTATTGAGCCGAACCAAGATCGGCCCCCACGAAATGTGGGCAGGCGCCCCGGCAAAATTCGTAAAAATGGTCGAGCCTGAGAAAGCTAAAGAGATGAATCAGAAAATTGCACGCAATTATCTCATGTATTCCAAATGGTACACCGAAGGGGAAGAGGCTGATAGATACAAAGACAGTTATTAACGGTTGCGTGAATAAAAAATCTAAGTTTTTTTCAAAAATATTTTGTCATAATCATAAGATTATATAATTTTGCAGCCATATAGACGCAAATGCGCCGATGTGCTTTGTGTCATAACGAGATCAAACAAGAATCAACAACTAAAAATTAATAACATTCAACATGATTATCGTACCAGTAAAAGAAGGCGAAAACA
>CAMWXH010000156.1 GCA_947178165.1 uncultured Porphyromonadaceae bacterium
CGGGGCGTTTCGTTTCTCTCAAGGAGTGTCGTTGTTTCCCGTTTGCGGTTGCAAAATTACAACCGTTTTTCGCGTTATGCAAATATTTTAATAACAATCTTATTTGTTTATCAAAAATTATGTTTTAAAACATTGTTTTTCAATTCAATCAAAATATGTTAATTTATCTTTCGTTTTGTTAATTGCTTTTTTTTCGAGGTAGGCGTTGTAGGCATTAAAGGCTAAATAGGCGAGATAGGCATTTATAAAACAGATGGTGTAAGATTGCTTTTTCAAATCTTACACCATCTTATAATATTTATTTAAATTCTATTGTCCCTCTATCTCAAGATGAGCATTGCATCTCCGTATGCACCAAATTGATATTTCTCTTTCACAGCTACATCGTAGGCCTTCATAATTGTATTGTATCCACCGAACGCAGCCACCATCATCAGCATTGTGCTCAACGGGAGATGGAAATTGGAGACAAGTGAATTGCAGACAGTAAAGTCGTATGGAGGGAATATAAATTTATTGGTCCATCCTCCGTAGGTCATAAGATGACCATTCATGCAGACCGCACTTGCCAATGCGCGAAGAACAGATGTGCCGACAGCTCCAACATTTTTCCCTTTGTCTTTAGCCTCATTTACAATCTCAACCAATTTTTCATCCACATACATCTCCTCGCTATCCATCCTATGCTTTGTAAGATCCTCAACATCGATCTCCTTGAAATTGCCACGTCCGGAGTGAAGAGTCAGGAAACCGCGTTCCACACCTTTAATCTCAAGGCGTTTCAGGAGTTCGCGGCTAAAATGCAATCCGGCAGCGGGAGCCATCACTGCTCCTTCCTTCTCTGCAAAGATACACTGATAACGTTCGGCATCTTCCGGTTCAGCTTTACGGGTAATGTATTCAGGAAGCGGGGTTTCACCGAGGGCATATAGAGCTTCCTTGAATTCCTCGTGAGGGCCATCGTAAAGGAAACGGAGCGTGCGACCGCGCGATGTCGTGTTATCAATAACCTCGGCCACCATCGACTCATCCTCTCCGAAATAGAGTTTATTTCCTATACGGATCTTACGTGCAGGCTCCACCAACACATCCCAAAATTTATTCTCAACGCTCAATTCACGAAGGAGGAACACTTCGATGCATGCACCGGTCTTCTCTTTATTTCCGTAAAGACGCGCCGGAAAAACCTTTGTGTCATTGAAAATGAGCACATCGCCTTCATCATAATAGTTGATAAGCTCTTTGAATATATGATGGGATATTTCACCGGTGCGGGAATCAACCACCATAAGACGGCATTCGTCTCTGTTTTCCGAAGGATACTGCGCTATCAGTTCTTCGGGAAGTTTAAACTTGAATTGTGATAATTTCATTCTCCTAAGATTTATGCCCGGACATCATTGAGAAAAACAGGGATGTCCGCCTGTATGAATTTACTTATCTTGATTTATTTTGTAATCCTCAGGAAACTCCAGAGGATCGTTGTTGATTTTTTCCATGGCCTCTTCTATGGTGAGACACCTGTCGATAGTCATATCCCCTACCCTTGTACGCCTTAACCCAATAAGATGCGCTCCGGAATCAAGGGCCTCCCCTATGTCGCGAGCGAGTGCCCGGATATATGTGCCTTTGCTGCAGACTATTCTCAATCGCAACACCGGAGCTTCATAACTTAATATTTCAAGTTCCGAGATTTCGAGAGGCTTGGCCTTAAGCTCCACATCTTTTCCTTTCCGGGCATAATTATAAGCCCTTTTACCGTCAATTTTGACAGCAGAGAAAACGGGGGGGACCTGCATCACTTTACCAAGGAACCGGGGAAGTATCGCCTCGATCTTGTCAAAAGTGATATGTTGCCACGGATACTCTGCGTCAATATCTGTTTCAAGATCGAAACTCGGAGTAGTCGCACCCAGCCTGATATCGGCAATATATTCCTTGCTGCCGCTCTGCAATCTTTCAATCTCTTTAGTGGAGCGTCCGGTGCATACGATAAGCACACCTGTGGCCAAAGGATCGAGCGTGCCGGCATGTCCCACTTTGAATTTCTTGACATGCAGCCGACGCTGAATCGCTCCCCTGAGACGTTTCACGGCATCAAAAGAGGTCCACTCCAAAGGTTTGTCGATTCCAATAATTTCTCCGCTGATAAGATCCATCTATGTATGCTTATTTTCAAACTTTTCTCTTTTTTCCTAACACAGAACATAAATGATCCGGAATCACCAGAATATGCAGAGCAGACCGGCAAAGAGACAGTAAACGGCAAACCAAACAAGCTTACCCTTCTTCACGAGATTAATCATCCACTTGCATGCACAGCATCCTACTATAAATGCTGAAACAAAACCGATAATCAAAGGAAGGGCACCAATTTCAACGTCCGCCACGCCTGGATCGGGCTTTATCATATCTTTTACCCCAAGCAAGGCCTCACCGAGAATAGGGATAATCACCATGAGGAATGAAAATTGTGCCATCTGGTCGCGACGGTCGCCGAGGATGATACCGGTGGCGATTGTCGTGCCGGACCGGCTGAGCCCCGGAAGAACAGCCACCGCCTGAGCACATCCTATGATAAATGCATCAAACCATGTTATGTCATGACCTGCCGACGCTGGCACAACCTCTGCACCCATCCCGGGATTACTGTTTTGCAGTCGCCTGACAGCGCGAAGGTCGGATAAGTGAGCAAATGTAAGGAGGAATGCAGTGACAAGGAGGCATATCCCGACAACTTTAAGATTGCCTTCGAAGAATCCTTCCACCGTTTCTTTGAAACAGAAGCCTACAATTGCAATGGGAATGCATGAAAGAAGTATCTTGCATACATAATAGAAATCTGCATCTCTCTTAAATGTAAAGAAGCTCACGCACAACCTGCGGAATAGAGGCCAAAGAATAACCAAAGTTGAGCACACCGTGGCCGCATGAAGAATCACGTCGAACTGAATAGCGTCCTCACCCGACAGATCCACTCCGAGAATCTGACGGAAAATCTCAAGATGTCCGCTTGAGCTGACGGGTAGATATTCCGTGAGTCCCTGAATTATTCCAAGGACAAGCGCGTCTAACCATTCCATAATTTACAATACCTAAAATTACCTTGAAACTATTTTCCTGTTATTTCCTTTCCTTCTTTCCCTTTGGAGTATATATGATAGCAAAAGCCATCAGAAGAAATCCGAGAAACGCAAGTGCCGGACCAACCACGATTCTTCTTGTGCTGAATATTTCCGGGTTAAAGGCTGTTGGGTTATCACTTCCTCCGCCGCTCATAAGAAGGAAACCAAGAATGATAAGAGCCACGCAACCTCCCATCATATAGAAATTAATTTTGGTGAAAGGCCGCTGATTGTCGTCGGCCTGCAACGCATTTTGCTTTTTATCTGTAGTCATTTGGTTACTGTTTGATTGAAAATAGGAACTAAAGGGATTACTTAAACAATTCATCATAATCCTTTCCAAGATATCTTGCTGTCGAACTCCATGCTGCCAGAGCGCATATAATCATTCCGACAAGCGTTATGCTTCCGGCAACTACGCCAAATTCCATCCAGCCAATCACATTGCTAAGCTCGTGGAATCCGGCCTGAGGTGCCAGCGCAAGAGCTATAGCTATCAGGGCTGATGCTATGACTCCGGCCACAAGGCCGCATAAAAGATTATTATTCACTACAGGACGGCGGATATAACCGTTAGTAGCTCCGACAAGCTGCATCGTATGTATAGTGAACCGTCTTGAATAGATGGTGAGATGCACAGTATTGTTGATGAGCACAAAAGAGATAATAAGCATTACAATAGCTATGCCTCCCAAAAGAGCCGTGAGCCGGGATACGCTCCGGTTGATAGCCTCTACAGTATCGGTCTCCGGAACAGAGACATCAGCCACACCCGGCATCTTTGACAGCGACTTTCTTATGCTTTCAATCTGTCTTGGAGATGAATAATCAGCTTTTATAGTGAAACCTATTTCAGGACTAAGCGGATTGACGCCGAAAACCGCCTCAAGGTCTTCGCCGGTATCCCGCTTCCACTGTTTCATAGCCTCCTCTTTGCTGATAAAGGTAGTTTTAAGGGCATAGGGCTGAGATTTTATCTCTGTCTCAAGCTTTCTCGCAGCTTCGTTGCTTATTGAATCGTGCATTATGACGCTAAGCTCGATACGCTCTCGCATGCGACGGGTCTCTTTATCAGCCCCAATCCAGACCATAGCAATAATGCCCACAAGCACCAGAACCAGAGTGACACTGATTATCGTGGTGAAATGGGCCGCCAAATATGAGATTTTTACCTCCTTATTTTCTTTCATATATTCATCGGTTGCTCGAACCGTTTACTTTTCGTGTGCAAAGATAATACATTAATCCCCCATTTGTCAATAGCTTTTCTGTTTTTTTAAGTCGATTCCTATCATTTGAACCCTTTTTCTCCTCAAAATTTACTAATTTTGCATTATAATGACTGACCAATACAAAAATCTGAAAGCAGAATACCACACTTTAGGGTGCAAGCTGAATTTTTCAGAGACCTCCGCAATCGGAAAGATGTTGTCTGAAAAAGGCATATTGCGTGCCGCAAAGGGAGACACTCCCGATATTGTGGTAATAAACACATGCTCTGTCACGGAGACAGCCGACAAGAAAGGGCGACAGCTTATCAGGCGCCTTTCGGCCCGTTATCCGGAGGCGGCCATAGTAGTGAGCGGATGTTACGCGCAATTGATACCGGGCGAAATCATCGAGATTCCGGGGG
>CAMWXH010000157.1 GCA_947178165.1 uncultured Porphyromonadaceae bacterium
GCCAAGAATCTTGCCTAACACGATCCTCTCCTCATCAATTGCCAATGATACTTTGCATAACTGAGAAACCGAGCGTAGGGCGCGACATTGCCAGAATAGTAGGAGCTGACAAATCACACGGCGGCTATTATGAAGGGAACGGTTATTGTGTCACCTGGACTTTCGGTCATCTTTGCACACTTAAAGAGCCTGCCGATTACACCGAACTTTGGAAAAGATGGTCGCTATCTTCGCTTCCAATGATTCCTCCAAAGTTCGGAATTAAGCTTATAGACCAGGATAGCATAAAAAAACAATTTGAAACCATCCGCCAGCTGATAGCAAAAGCCGACGAGGTGATAAACTGCGGAGATGCCGGGCAGGAGGGAGAAGTGATCCAGCGCTGGGTGATGCAGAAGGCAGAGTGTCATAAACCGGTGAAACGTCTATGGATATCATCACTAACCGATGAATCAATCAAAGAGGGGTTCCAGCATCTTCGGGAGCATAAAGACCTTGAACCGCTTTATACAGCCGGGCTTTGCAGGGCAATCGGCGACTGGATTCTCGGCATAAACGCCACGAGACTATACACATTAAAATATTCTCGCGACCGTCAGATACTTTCTGTGGGCCGGGTTCAGACCCCCACTCTGGCATTAGTGGTGCAACGTCAGCAGGAGATTGACAATTTCATTCCACAGGATTCCTGGGAACTGAAGACCGTTTATCGCGACACTCTATTCTCTTCGTCACTAAAAGGATTCAAGACCGAGGAGGAGGGGAAGAGTATCCTTGATTCGATAGCCGCATTCCCGCTTGAAATTACCGACGTTAATAAAAAGAAAGGGAAAGAGGCTCCTCCCCGGCTCTTTGATCTGACATCTCTTCAAGTGGAGTGTAACCGCAAATTCGGAATGGGAGCGGAGCAGACCCTGCGCACCATTCAGTCGCTTTATGAAAAGAAGCTTACCACCTACCCGCGTGTTGACACCACGTACCTTACGGATGATGTGTATCCAAAATGTAAGGCAATCTTAAATAGCCTTACACCATACGCTCCTCTTCTCCAGCCTCTAAGAGGTGAACGTTTGAGAAAAAGCAAGAAAGTATTTGACAACTCAAAAGTCACTGACCATCATGCAATAATACCCACCGGCCAACCTATCCCCCAGGGTTTGTCGCAAGATGAAAAGAATGTGTTTCATACCATTGCATTGCGGTTCATAGCAGCATTTTATCCCGATTGCAGTTTCGAGCAGACCACAGTAAAAGCCAAGGTAGGGAAAACAGACTTCAAGGCTACCGGGAAAGTGATAAACGATCCCGGATGGAAGGCAGTGTATGCTAAAAAGTCTGCTCAGGAACAGGAAGAGGAGAAGGAGAAAGGGGAAGATGATGAGAATGACTCAATGCCTCAGTTCACCCCCGGCGAGTCAGGCCCGCATAAGCCTAAATTGGTAAAGAAGACCACGCAGCCGCCCAAGTATTACACAGAAGGCACTCTGCTAAAGGCTATGGAGACAGCTGGCTCTATGGTGGAAGATGAAGATTTAAGGGAATCGCTAAAAGCAAACGGCATCGGGCGCCCGTCAACACGAGCGGCCATAATTGAGATTCTCTATAAGCGCGGATATATTAGGAAAGAGAGGAAATCTCTCCGTGCCACGCAAGCAGGAATAGAGCTGATAGCTATGATAAAAGAGGAACTGCTGAAAAGCGCGAAACTTACCGGCATTTGGGAGGGACGGCTCCGGCAGATTGAAAGCGGAAACTACAGCGCACAAGAATTTATAGCTCAGCTCAAGCAGTTGATTTCGGAGATCACAATCAACGTTTTGCGTGACAACTCAAATCACATTATTCAAGCAGAGCCACAAGCTGAACAGAAAAAAGAGAAAAAGAAAAGAAAAACTTCAGATTAAATAGACTTCATGACTTTACAATATATCATTGTCTTTATTATTCTCGCAATCGCTATCGGATGGATGGCTTATAAACTCCTGTTCAAAAAGGAGAAAGATAAAAGTGGCGGTTGCTGCGGCTGCGCCCTCTCAGAAAAATGCAACAAACCAGAAAAAAATAAAGAGAAAGGCTGCTGACCTTTCTCTTATGTCTCTTATGAGAGTCACTTTATCTCAATTTTTAATTTCCATTCTATTCTTGGAATGCCTCACGAGCTGCGCAGAATTAACAATATTCTGCCACGCAATATAAGCGGCCGGCGCAATAGAGGCAATCGGATTCATATAAGCCATTGCCATCCACACTGCAAGCACCGTATTCTTCTGACCGAGGCTCTGTCCTCCCGACACAGCATCTCCGTTTCTACGACCGATTTTCCTGCCAATAAAGAATTGCAGCAGACAGACCGCAAGCGCACCCAGAGCAAGGAAAATAATATTCCAGCTTTCAGATGGCTGCCAATGACTAATAGTGAAACTGACGCAGCTCCCAACTATGATAAAAAGGGATATTGCCCACAGATAGAACGAAATCTGCTGATGCTCGTTAATAACGGTATGCACTTTAGGGCACAGATAACGTAGCCCTAATGCCGCCACCAAAGGGAGGATGAGCAATGGAAAGACCTTTGACCCAATCAATGCGGCTGAATGGAGAAAAGTGATGTCGCCGGCATCGCCTATCTGCGCCAACACAAAGGGTCCGGCCACGGCAACCAATGCATTGCAAAGCAAGGAATAGGTTGCAACAAATGATATGCTCCCTCCCAACATTGAGGTTATGACCGGAGCGGCTGTGGCCGTAGGGATGAAAACACAGATAAATACTCCTTCGGCAACCTTATGACTGAAAGGGAGAATGACAAGATAAACGATCGCGGAAAGAATCATCTGGGTTGCAAGAAGCACAAGATGAAAATGCGTCGGCTTGAAATCCCTGAAATTCAACTTGCAATAGGTTATAAAGAGCATCATGAAGATAAGGTATGGAGAGAGGAAAGTTAAATAGCCCATCCATTTATAAAATATTGCCCCTCCAATCATGGCGAGGGGCAACATCATATTCTTTATCTGTTGTCGTCGTATTGTTAGATGCATATTATGAATGCTTATAAACTTTATTGATTCCTGATCAGATATCAGCCGGATCCTTTTTCTGAGGGCGTGGCGACATTAAATCAGATGCTCTATTATCCGTTTAACGCATGAGAATGTCTTCTTTGGAGCTTCTCCCCAGAAATCCTTATATTGGGAAATGTTATCCCCTTCTCCCGGGGTATCGCTCATGACCCTAACAATCAGAAATGGGACACCACACATCTCACAAGCCTGAGCTATTGAAGCAGATTCCATATCCACCGCAAGGACATCGGGGAAGTGCGAGCGTATTTCCTTAACCTCTTCACCCTTAGAAATAAACTTGTCGCCGCTGCAAATCAGGCCGAACACTGCCTCTGCCTCATTCTCCTTGCATCGATTTACAATCTCATTTGAAGGGATGAAATATTGCGGGAATCCATCAGCAGCACCATATTCCGTTCCCGGGCCGCACCAAACATCGTGATATGCAACCCTATCGGCAATCAGCACATCGCCTATATGAATCCTGGAGGATGCGCCACCGGCCACTCCGGAATTAATGACAAGGTCGGGAGCCACAGCCTGAATGAGTCGATAGGTGTTGAGGGCGGCATTAACTTTCCCTATGCCACATTTTCCGGCAATAATCTCATTCTTGCCGATCGAGCCTTTATAGTATGTGCGCCCTTCAATTTCTATTTTTTCATATCCGGGCATGATCGACAACAGAAGGTTAAGCTCCTTATCCATTGCCGCTAATATCGCTATTCTCATTAAAAATGATTCCTTTTTATGTTTTATTCCGCAAAATTAGCTAATTTTGGGGGTCTAACCAAATCTTTCGCCAAAGTGAAAACAATTAAAATATGGAACGACTCGCCATCTGAACGGCAACTGACAGAGATAGCCCGTGATCTTGAGATGGGCCAGATTATGGTGTTCCCTACCGATACGCTATATGCCATTGGATGCGATGCTCTCAATGTGAAAGCAATTGACAGAATTTGCTCGTTGAAAAGAATTAACCCCGAAAAGTCTAACTTATCAATTATATGTGCCGACATATCCATGGCCGCGGAGTATTGCAGAATTGAAAATTTCGGGTTCAAGCTCCTGCGAGACTACACACCGGGGCCATATACATTCCTTTTCAGGGCTTCTTCTACATTGCCTAAAGCCTTCAAAGGTAGGAAAGTGGTAGGGATAAGAATACCTGACAATGAGACAGACCGTGCTATCGCAGCACGTCTTGGACATCCCATCCTTACAACTTCAATCGAATATGAAGATGAAGATTACGCAGTCAATCCGAGTCTGATAAGCGAAGCATACGGCGATAAAGTTGATCTCTTTATCGAAGGAGCTGACGGCACCACTGAATATTCCACAATAATAGATTGCACGGGCAATCAACCGGAATTGGTGAGAGAAGGGAAAGGGGAAATAGATTTTTAATCTAAATTTTCATTTGTGTTGCTTAAACTTCTTTAAAAATTTTCTTTTTCAGTTTGCATTGAGGAAATATTTCCGTATATTTGCAATAGATAATGGAGGAATAGATTTACTTATTCTGCCCAATTATTAGTATATAACCATAAATAATTATAATACAAAAAGTTATGTCAAAAGTAACAGTTGTAGGCGCCGGTAATGTAGGCGCAACCGCAGCAAA
>CAMWXH010000158.1 GCA_947178165.1 uncultured Porphyromonadaceae bacterium
AAGTCATATCATGTTTGCGCAATCCCGGCAAACGGCTACCCTGCATTCAACAGGGCCGGGCGTTCTGAAAAGCTGTTTATCTCCACGCAAGGAGCGCCAGAGAGCCTGAGCGTGATGGCCTATTCAGCAGATGAGATTGCTGTCAACTGCAAGGCCGGCTATCCTGTCCTCATAGCCTCGACAACGGAGGGAAGGCCTGAATACGGAGCCGGCTATGTGGGCGTGTTCGGCACGCCGACGGCTGATGCAAAGGCAGGTTATGAGTTGCAGGGCGGTGGAACCGTGATATATGCCGGCAATCCGGAACGGTTCACCGTGGAGGTTCTTCCCAATCAGCTCACCTATTTCCGCGCATGGACCGTTGACGGCGACCGCGTGTCGGCCACTGCGACTGATGCCACAGGGATTCCCGCGCCCTCATTCCCATACGAGCCTACGGTTGAAGAATATCCCCTCGACTCTCCCCTATGGGGCTGGCAACACTCCGACTATGCGGAGTTCGTGCCGGTTGACCGTTCCTATGCCCACGACCGCGCTGTCAGCGCAACCTCGATAGATGACGGCGAGGTTTCCCTTTCGACTCCCCTGCTGACATCTGACCGCGACATGACCCTGACATTCGATTTCGCGATGGAGACGGAGAAGGATCCGGCGCCCGGTGAGGAGGGTCAGGTGATGATGCAGGGATATGAGCCCGGCAATTTCGGCGAGACGGGATATTTCCGCATCAAGTCGGGCGATGCCACGGTTAAGGAGATAACCGGATACAACGGCACCATGAGGACTGTTCCGGCAACGGGAGGGAACGAGGATGGCTCCTCCACTTTCGAGCCGGTGGAGGTTGCAGTCCCGGCCACGGGCAAGGCGCAGAGGGTGACCTTCGCTTTCTCTACCCCGAAGAAGAGCCGGCTTTATCTTCGCAACATCAGCATAAAGCAGACCGGGGAGCCTATCGGGACTGGAGTCACGGAGATCTCCGTGGAGAAGCATCTTGATGATTGGCACAATGCCGACCTCTCGGAGGCAGAAGTTTACAATGTTGCCGGGGTGCGGATCAAGGCCAAGGGCATCAATGAACTTCCTGCTGGCCTCTATATCATCAACGGCAATAAAGTGATGAAGAGATAACGTGGCTCTGCGCCCCTCTGCGCCTCCGTGGCGGGAGCCTCCGAGCTTCCGCAGGGTTGGAGGAGCGATCTTCGCGAGAGATAAAAAATATTGTCTCCGCAGAGAAAAATTAAAGTCTCACGCAGAGGCGCAGAGGGCGCGGAGGCGCTTCGCTTGATCAAACTCTCGCAAAAAAAGAAGGGCGCGGAGCCACGTGGCGGGAGCCTCCGAGCTTCCGCAGGATTGGAAGGGGCTAAATACCCCTGAGAAGCCTAACTACCCCTTCCCGGAACCTGGAGAAAGTGAGCAAGCAAATGAGTGAGCAAATGAGTGAATGAATGAAAAAATTCCTCGGCTTCGAGCCTCGCAATTTTTGCGGAAGCTCGGAGGCTCCCGCCACAGCTCCCACAGCTCCGCGGAAGCTGCAAGCTCCCGCCACGGGGTTCCGCGGAGCGGGTTGCATTTCAATAAGAGTGATCACAAAACTTAATATTAACGTTTAAAACCTAAATCATTATGATTCAGATTACAAAGATGGCCGGACTACACCCCGGCCAAAAGGGAGGGACTCTCCAACGAAAATCCGAGTCAATATCTTTATGGATAAAAAGACTGGCTCTGATAGTTGCCGTGTTGTTAACTTCCGCCACTATAAAGGCCATATCACCTCTTTCATTTACAGGAAGCATACCAGAGGATGGAGGAAAAGTATCATCATTTAATGATATCCAAATCCTCTTTGACTTTACAGAAATCGAAAATCAATATGGTTCAATTGATGGTTGGGGAATTGCTTGTGAAGGATTTGATGATGATGAACCAGAATGGTGTAATGGAGCGATTCTTTTTGATGGAGATATCGAAGATGGGATTATACTATCTAAAACAACCGACGATATCACCTTAAATGATGAAAAATTTTCCATCAGTAGTAATGCACTACATCTTAGTTTTCCTGGTATTCAAATAGAACCCAATAAAAAATACACTCTTTTAATAAATTATATTGTTTACGCTCAAAATCCCACTATTACTGGTAATCATGGGTATAATGATTTACTCGACAATCCCATAACCTTAAGTTTTTATGGCAGTGCTAATGTAGAAAAACAACTGAGCGTAATTACAACATCACTTTCAGATGACAATAGTGTCAAGTCTATTGAAGAATTCTATATTACCTTTAATGATGATATAGAAATCCTATCCTCTCCAACTGCTAAGATTATTGAAGATAGCAACACCTTAGCTTCAACAACAAATTTTTCCATAATAGACGACAAGACTCTTAAAATTTTATTTGACCAGACTATTCTCTACTCTTCCCACAATTATTCAATAGTACTGGAAGAAAATTCAATTGGAAGCAAAGATGGAAGTTTATTCAACCCAATGCTCTCCTTTAAATTCAGTGGTGCATCTTTTCATGAATTTGGAAGTAAAAGGATAACTCCAAGACCTTCTCAGCCCTCTTTGATTGAGGAAATCCAAGTTACCTACGATTTCCCGGAGGGGTGCGGTTTCATCAATATGGAGGATGCTGGCATCACCGGCTATCCGATGAAAGTCTATAAGGGCGAGGAAGCTTTGGAAGAAAATTACCTCACCACAATCAATGGTGAAACAACAGACGGTGGTGCCCTCCTTTTCAAACCTAAGTATGATTTCGATGCAGAAAGTAAATATACTTTCGTAATCGAAGAGGGCGTTGTGAAGCCTTGGATAATAGGCGGGACTCGTGGTAAGACTTTGCCTGACTACAAATGTAATCCGGTTACTGTGACCTATACCACTCCTGCGATTGCCGATATTCCCAAGGTTGTCATAGAGCCCCAAGGTGCAAACATTCCTTCTTTAGGGAGTCTTGAAGATGGGCTTAACATTCCCGTAAAGCAATACACCTTCGATGAGACTGATTATGCTTTCACTTCTTCTGACGAAATATTCTATGATGATGTCTT
Source organism: uncultured Porphyromonadaceae bacterium (assembly GCA_947178165.1). Lineage (GTDB taxonomy): Bacteria > Bacteroidota > Bacteroidia > Bacteroidales > Muribaculaceae > Lepagella. The sequence goes on from CAMWXH010000158.1 coordinate 3,069, forward strand.
CCCCGGTTACCATCCTCTGTATGAAATCGGTAATCACGAAGATTCATTAATAGGCTATTATTTTTTCCACGCAAGGAATACATCCGACAATGGTTGCTATATTGAATTATCAACCGTAGGGCAAGAAAATCTTCCTGTCTTATTGGAAGGAAAGGAATATGAATTCCGTTTTCCCGAAGGTGCATTTGTTGCAGAACAGAATCTCTTGAAGAAATATAGCGGAAGCGATGCTTTCAACTATCGTTTCAAAGGAATGACTTCGCCTATCAATGACTTCGGTCTGACAGCTAACGTTGATGACCGTCTCCACTCCCACGCTGATGTATTCTCTTTCGTAACTGAAAGCGAAGTCAAGGCCGGAGAGAATGCGAAGATGATCCTGAAAGATGGTGAAGAGAATGTTGCCGAAGCTCCGGTTTACATTTCGCGTGAAGCCAACGGTCATCGCGTCTATGCAGACTTCGGCGGCAAGAAGCTCGAAAGCGGCAAGAGCTATGATGTTGTTCTTCCCGAGGGTTCGGTTTATGCAACAAACGGCATCGTGAACAACCCGGAAATCAAGTCCGCGATTACTGCAATGCCCGAGACTCCTGCGGCTCCTGAGTTCATCAGCATCGCCCTCAACATCGATGAATATGCTTCCGCAACCTACCGTATGGTGAAGGGCCAGGAGAGTGTCCTTAACCTGAAAGCCGGCGATGACTGGAAGCTCGAATCCCTTTCTCTCGACGGAGAGGATGTGACAGCCGATGTTGATGAGAACGGTCTTTACAATCTCCCCGCTCTTGACAAGGATGCAAAGCTTGATGCCCTTTATGCTTACGCCCACAACGTGGATTATGACTTCACCACAGGTGTCGGCGAGATTGAGGAGTGTCCCTACACCATCAGCAAGGATGCGGAGCATCTCGTGATCTCCGGATTGAAGGGCGGCGAGCAGATTGCAGTCTATACGATGGGCGGCATGAAGGTAGCCGACCTCCCAACCGTTCCCGAAGATATGAACACGGCATCGATCGCCCTTCCGGAAGGCCAGGTTTATATCGTGCTGATCAACGGAATATCCATCAAATATAAGCATTGAATTGTAGGGTCGCGACCTGTCGCGACCGCCGGGAACGGCTCACAAATACGCTTCATAAGCAGATTAGTGAATAATATGTAAGTTACCCCGGGGAGGTGGGCGCGCGAAGCGTCCACCTCTCCTATCTTATGACAGGAGTTTATCTTAATTCTTTTAGACAGCAGAACAGGAGAAACAGGGGGCATTATTCTCCTATTCTCCTGTCTTTTACAAATCAATGTGCAACCCCTCCGGGGTTGTGTATTCTCGTGCCAAACATGGAAGTAAAATCATGCCAAACGTGGAAGCAAAATCGTGACAAACTTGCAAGCGAAATCGTGAAAAAACAGGAAGAGAACTCGAGCAAAACCATCAAGAAATAAATTAAAAACTTTCTAGAACTGGATGAAAATGAAAACACAATACAC
>CAMWXH010000159.1 GCA_947178165.1 uncultured Porphyromonadaceae bacterium
TTTGCAAGTCCTCAAATCCTGTCAGTCGGAGTTTCGTCACAATACTTTGATGTGGGCCTTATAGAGAGTCGGAAGGTAACAGCTCCGGCTCTTTTCTTTATATGAATTATATCGACCCAAAAGAAAAGATTATGTTAGACGTAAAAACAACTTTGCTCGACCGCACGAGTGTGCGCCGCTATGAACGTGAAGCCATTCCTGAAGATAAGATGGAATTTATAAGGGAGGCTATCCGTAACACACCAAACTCTTATAACGGTCAGCAATTTTCAGTGATAGAGATTGATGACCAGGAGTTAAAAATCCAGCTTGAGCAACTCACCGGGCAGAAGCAGATAAAGACTTGCAACCGTTTCCTGGTGTTCTTGTCAGACTTCAATCAGATCAAGGCTCTTGCCGATCGCAAGGGTATAGAATGGCCTGAGGTGACAGACACTATGGATGGCGTTCTTTTAGGCACCATAGATGCATCCTTGGCTATGATGAGTGCTGTTGTGGCGGCACAGGCCGTGGGCTTGGGCACAAACTGTATAGGCTATCTTCGCACTGTTGACCCTGCAAAGGTTGCCGAGATGCTGAAACTTCCGAAAGGTGTGTTTGTGGTGTGTGGCCTCGCGATAGGGGTTCCTCGTGAGCATCCGGATCTCAAGCCCAAGAAACCGGTATCGGTAATGTTCCATAAGAATGAGTATCAGCAAGACCGTGAGAAGATGGTTGATGAGCTGGAGAAATATGATGAGATAGTGAAGGAATATAATGCTCATCGTTCGGGAGGCACCACCACCAACGACTGGGTCGGCCACATCCTCGATTATTACCGTCACGTGCTCGACTACCGCCTTCTCGACTATCTCCGCGACCAGGGATATGATGTGAAGAGATAAGAAGAGGATAAAAGCATAAAAGCAAATAATGTTACACTGTCCGGAGCCTAAACAGCGCGGACAGTTATTATTTTATGCACAATCAAACTTCTTTGGAAGCAATTTGGATAATTGGATGATATTGGTTATATTCGCGATATGAAGCAGTGGCGTATGGAAATAAAGTATCCTGTGGGAATCCAGAGTTTTAAGGAACTCCGGGAAGGGGGTTATGTATATGTGGACAAGACTGCAATGATTCACCAACTGACTAAAGGTAAGTATTATTTTCTTTCGCGTCCCCGTCGCTTCGGGAAAAGCTTGTTCCTTTCCACTCTTGAGGCATATTATCTTGGTCAGCGAGATTTGTTCAAAGGTTTGGCGCTGGATACACTCACAGATGACTGGGAGCCGCATCCTGTTTTTCACATAGACCTTAATAACCGGGAGTATAAGGATGAAACTTCATTGACATCGCATCTGAGCTCACATCTGAAAATCTGGGAAGCCACTTACGGTGATGAGGAAAAGGAGAGTGCAACTGAGGAGAGATTCGCTTATATGGTGCGTCGCGCTTACGAGAAGACCGGAAAGAAAGTTGTGATTTTAATTGATGAATACGACAAACCGTTACTAAATGCAATAGGTAACGAAAAACTTACTGATGTTTATCGTTCACAATTGAAAGCCTTTTATTCGAACCTTAAAACTTTGGATCCTTACATTGAAATCGCTCTTCTGACCGGTGTGGCACGTTTTTCGAAGGTTTCCATATTTTCCGACCTTAATAACCTTCGGGATATCTCATTCACCGACCAATTCTCTTCTATTTGCGGTATAACATCAGAGGAGCTTGACGAGTATTTTAGAGAAGGAATTTCTTCGATAGCAGAAAAAGAGAGAATTAGTTACGATGAGGTTCGCGAAATGCTTCGTTGCAGTTATGACGGCTACCATTTCAGTGAAGAATCGCCTGACATATACAATCCGTTTAGTTTAGTATATTGTTTTGCCAATAAATCAATAAGCAGTTATTGGTTTGAGAGCGGCACGCCTACATATCTTGTAAAGCTTCTGAACCGTGATTTCTTTGCTCTTTGCGATATCGCGCCCTCGTATATCGATAGAGTTGAACTTGAATCTGCCGGTTTATTGAGTGAAGATCCCCTCCCTGTTTTTTATCAAACCGGATATTTGACCATAAAGAACTACGATCGTGAGTTTAAAAGATATCTCCTTGACTATCCGAATAAGGAGGTGAAGGAAGGTTTCTTGAGATTTCTTTTCCGCTCTTATATACCGGAAACATCATCACGGAGAGGATTTTCAATTCCTGATTTCTTGATAGATGTAAGGAACGGAGATGCAGATGGTTTTATGAAGAGGATGGAGAGTTTGATAGCCGCCGTTCCTTATAGCGACAAGGGTTCGGCAGAATCTCATTTCCAGAACGCGGTTTATCTGCTTTTCACCCTTATGGGATTTTACGCGCAGATGGAGATGCGCACATCGGATGGACGCATGGATCTTCGAGTCGAGACTGAACGATATATCTTCATATTTGAATTTAAAATTGATTCCACATCTAAGTCAGCAATGGATCAGATAGAGAAAAAACGTTATTGGCTTGGTGATAGGATGAGTAATAAAAAAATAGTTCTGATAGGTGCTAATTTCGATACAAAGACACGTCGTCTTGATACTCCTGAAATCCGAGAATTGTAATTATGTGATGAATTCCCATGGTATGTAGCCGAATCTTTGAGCGCAAAAAAATGAAAAATTTATTATACCTGATAATTTCGGCAGCTTTGCTATGTGTCGCCTCTTGCTCACGTTCTTCTTCGCAATATAATAAAAGCATTGATGAGGCAGAAAGGATAATGGATGTCAATGCAGACAGCGCAATGGCGATTTTAGATGAAATTGACCCGTCAAATCTTAAAGAGGACTCGCTGCGTGCCAAGTATCATTATCTGCTCGCTTTCGGACATATGCGGCAGAACCGCTCGATGATTGGCGACTCTCTTGTATCTTTCGCTCACAAATATTATAGCGGAAAAGATGTCGTGCGAGATATACGTAGCGGCACCGCTTACGCATGGTATAAATTTTGGGTGGGCGATACTCCGGGAGCAATTGCTATGCTTGACTCTATCGTAGGCCTATCGAATGTGCCAGATTCCTTGCTTGCACTAACGCTCCGCATTCGGGTTCTTCTCGGAGCATCGGAATATCAAGGTGAAACTCTGATACCGTTTGCGAGAAGACTTGTGTCTATTGAATCTGATACTCTCCGACAGACAGAGGCGAAGTATATGCTTTTGAGCGCATACGAATATGCAGAAAAACTTGATTCGGCGTTGTCGCTCTCCGAAGAATTGATTGAATATGCCCGTAAGAATAAATGGGGAGAGAAGCATTTTCTGTTTGAAATAGAACGCGCACAGTTGTTGACCGAACAAGGGAAGAACACAGAGAGCGACGCTCTTATTGATGAACTTTTCCGAAAAGCGGGACCTAACAATGGAGCGGCATCCCTCCTTCATTTCCAGTATGCGATTAATGCTTTGAATTCCGGTGACACAGGACGGGCTTCGCAACACCTTGCGATTGCTGACAGCCTCGCCTCCAGACTGAGGGGAGAAGATGATGCCTATTTCCGCAGTTACAGCAATCTTATCCATGCTATCATAGACTTCAAGCAGACCGGCAGAATCAAGCTAATGCACATTAATGCATTGAATAACCGACAGAGCGAACGCTACAATCGAATGAAAGCCTCGCAGTGGGAGTCTGAACGCGGTGCATTGCAACAGCAGAACCGCGCTTTGGCTCTTAAAGATGAGAGTCAGCATAAAACCGTCGTTATCCTCGTCATTGCACTGTTTGCTTTTCTGATAGCGGCATGCGCTGCCTGGATTATCAGACAACGCAGACTGCGTGAACGGGAAAATGAGGAACGAGCCGAAGCTTTGCAGAAGATGGTTGACGAACTGAAATCCGCCCCTGTTACGATGCAGCCCGAAGTTCATACGCCTGAGGCTTTGCGCCGCGCCATGCTTCAGCAACTTGGCATAATCAAGATGGTAGCCGAGACACCGACAGAGCAGAACCGGGAGATGCTTCGCAAAATATCTTCCATAGAAAGTGATACGGATGGGGAACTCGTCAATTGGAATAATGTGTTTGAACTTATCAACACTCTTTATGCCGGATTCTATGATAAACTTCAAGCTTCATACGGCGAACTGCTCACAACTAAGGAGAAGCAGATAATTGCGCTGATGGTTGCCGGTTTCTCTACCAAAGAAATCAGTGTCATCACCGGACAGACCACATCCACAATATATGTTCGAAAATCATCCATCCGCAAGAAACTCGGAGTTCCCGAAAAGGAGGATATAGTAACATTTCTGCGAGAGAAGACTTCCGATTAAGACCGATTAAGGCCCGGCAATCCTAAATTAAGATTTTTAAGAAATGCAACTGCTGATTTTCAGTAGGTTGTATTTCTGGTATTAAGACTTATATATTTGGCGTTAAGATCTGTTTGGATATAAT
>CAMWXH010000160.1 GCA_947178165.1 uncultured Porphyromonadaceae bacterium
GATGCCGACCTTAACATTACAGTCAGCGGCTATGGCAACGAGATAAAGAGCTTCAAAGTCAACGGTAAGGAGCAGCCGCCCTTCATCGCCGCCAACAAGGCCAAAGGTAAGATGAACATCGAGATCGTCATGGCCGACAATGATGTCCCGGTTATGAAGGTAAACCATCAGGCACAGAAGAACGCTCCGCTTACTCCCATCGCATGGCTTGAAGATGATATCCTGATGTGGAACCCGATTGAGTATATCGGTGAGTACATTGTGCTCAAGGACGGCAAGGAAGTGGCACGCACGCACGCCACGACTTTCGATGCCAAGGCTCCGGGCGAGTATCAGGTGATCGGCGTGGCAGGCGACGGCACAGAAGGCTTTGCTTCCGAACCACGTTCAACACGCCGACAGCAGATAATTGAGGTTGATGCAAAAGGCAAGGACATTGATAAGACCACCACGCTGACTGTGCCCGTCACAGTGACCGAACCGGGCGAATATTTCGTATCCGTCAAGTATGCCAACGGCAACGGCCCGGTGAATACGGAAAACAAGTGTGCTATCAGAACTCTGACTGTTGACGGACAGAAGGAAGGCCTCGTAGTGATGCCGCAGCGCGGCAGCGGCAACTGGGCCGACCTCGGTTGGAGCAACACCATCCCCGTGAAGCTCTCCGCCGGGCAGCACACTTTAACCCTGACCTTCACCCCCGACAACGAAAACATGAACATCGAGACCAACCACGCCAAGGTCTACTCCGTCCGCCTGGTGGCCAATGACTGATTGTCAATGATCAATTGAAGATTCAACTTTCGCATGCTCGAAAATCTCACGCAAAGGCGCGGAGGGGCAGAGTTTCAGTGCTTTGTGAAGCTTCGCGACTCCGTTGTGGTGAGTCCGCTGAGGGAACGGCCTGCTCCGCATCGGCCGGAGCGCGCAGAGAAAGCTACGCAGCTTTAAAGTTCTGACCTTTGAGCTACAATGAATTAAAATAAGCGAAACCTGAATTAAAGAGTGTCTAAGACTGTGAGGCCTATGGGTGGGAGGTTTCCAACCTCCACAAGCCGACCAAGACATGCATCTCCGACAAATCAAAAAGCTGGAATCCTCGATATGGATTCCAGCTTTTTCACTATAGTAAGCACAGTCCCCAGTGCCTCCTACAGCAACTTCCATCTACTATTCACTATTATTCATCAGGTTTTCCATCAGACCATATCCAGCCCGCTTCCCGAGAGAATCTTGCATATGCATCATCAAGAATATAATAGAACAATATATCAGTGATATCTGACCGATCTTCCATCCGTGCAGTCTTTACTGTCATGGATGCTTTGGGTCTTGCATACTTTATTTTATAGTTCCCAATATGTTCGAAAACCACCAGTCGATCATTTACCATTGTATAGGCAAATGGATAATTTCGTGCCTCAAATACATCACTGTCAGACCTTTCAATCCTAATCATTAAACCGTCATGATATTGCTCCATAGAGATAGTATAATAAGCAGGTGTATCCCCGTATCTGACTTTGTCTGTAGCATCTTCCAGAATCCTACATAAAATGGAGTCGTTGGAAATATCTATCCTTCTCAAGGTTGCAGTTGAATCATCCTCTTTGCTTCCATCGTTAGCGGATGGAGTCTGAAAGCACGTTAGGAAAGAAATCAGTAAGTTTATAAGTAGAGTAATCATTTCTTCTTTTTTTATAGGTTCGCTTTGGTGCAGTAAGACGATAACGGTCGTTTCTACGCACAATATTAACATCCAATGGCTTGTTCCAGATCCATCCAACACCGAATACTAATCTCGCATAATTGTCGTCATCTATTATGTAGAACCATTCAGCCGGGTCATAAATAAATGGAGGAGTCGAGGGTGGATCCATCGGGAATCGTCTGGTTGTCTTTTGCTGCAGGTTAAGACGATATCTGCTCTCGTTAGTGATAATCACTGGCATGGAATTAACCATTGTATATCCGGTATATCCATCGTAGTTACCGAGCCTTTTTTTGGTATGTGCTGTTACGTAACAACGTATCATATCGTTCTCTTCCTTCAGATATATAGAGTAATAATTTACTTTTTCTGATGATGAATATCCGATGCGACTGTTTTCCCACATAGCCTCATGAAGAATCGATGTGAGGATTGGGTCTTTACTAATATCCACATATTTTATGACGATACTGTCTTCAGCTTCATTTGAAGACGGTTCAAATGGAGGCACCATCCCTAAAATAAAAGAAAGTATGACGTTAATTAGAGCTAAGGTCATTGTGGAGGCGTTTTTGTTATAATTGGGCGCAAGTTACGAATAAAAACTGAAATCTGCAAATCTCCAAGTGATTTTATAAATTAAAAAGTTTTGTTTCCCTACATCCAATCGTTACCTTCTCCTGCAACATAAAATAGCCATCCCCTCAGCTTCTAAAGTAAACATCCCTTCCCGTCGTCATAAATTATGGTACGAACAAAGTGAGCGCACTACTCCTGCTAACACCTATCTTAATTTTAAATTTTTATATAACATAAATCATTTGCCAAATCAAAAAAATAAATACTAACTCTGCTATTGCTCGTCGATGACTCTGTTTGACTTGGCTTCGCCCGACGATGTCTTTGCCAAGGTGCTGGAGAAATTCTTCGAAGGATGCCGCTGCCGTATGACTCTGTCTAATACCTTTCTATCATACTTTTCTCTCAGATGACGGATTTGCGAATCTCGTAAATATTTACTAAATTTGCATCATCTAAAGTCTATGGGCTTGAGTTAACTTGATATAGACAACACCGCTAAATCAAAGCAATTTCAATATGACAGAGGCAGAAATAAAACAATATATTCGTACTCGCTATCCACAAGAAAATGAATCTTGTGATTGGAAAGAATTTTCAAATTTGAAACATGTTGTCAAGGGTCATGCTGGAGATGATATAGTGTCCTATTGCTCCGCTTTCTCAAATATGGAGGGCGGCCATCTTGTTATGGGGGTAAAAGATTGCACTCTTGATATTACAGGCATTCAAGAGTATGGTGGATATACTCCGGATTCTTTGAAAGCTCGCCTTATTAAAGAGTGTATTAATCTGCCATCTGAAGGGCTATATGTCTCGGAGTTGGAAGCCTCTGATACACATAAAAAAGTGTGGATTCTTACCATACCGAAACATTTGACTCGCCGCCCTGTCTATGTACATGGACAGGCATGGCAGAGAGTTGGGGATGATCTGGTTAAAATTAGAGATGAGCGTTATAACAAGATTATCAATGAAATCGAAGTGCCATACGACTGGAGTGCTGAAATCATTGATAGTGCAACGTTAGAGGATTTAGATCCGGTGGCAATTACAAAAGCTCGGGAACAATTTGCTATACGAAATCCAAATAAAGCCGACGAATTGGAAGGTTGGGATGATGTTACTTTTCTCAATAAGGCCCGTATTACAATTCAAGGAAAAATAACTCGTACAGCTTTAATTTTATTGGGAAAAGAAGAGAGCGAACACCTCCTTACTCCATTTGTGGCAAAGATTCGCTGGAGTCTCAAAGACAAGTATAATCAGAACAAGGACTATGAGATTTTCTCAATGCCGTTCATACTTGCCGTGGATGAATTTCGTGCAAAGGTACGTAATGTTAAATACCACATGGTGAGGAGCGATTCAATGTTTCCTGACGAGATGATGCGCTATGACATCTTTAATCTACGTGAGCCATTGCATAACTGTATCGCGCATCAAGATTATACCAAGTGTGCGCGTATTGAGGTTGTTGAAATTGAGGATGATCGGCTAATTTTTCAGAATCATGGGCAGTTTTTGCCGGAATCTGTTGAGAGTGTTGTAAAAAAAGACTGCCCAGAGTCAGTCTACCGCAATCGTTTCCTTACAGATGCGATGCGCAACCTTAATATGATTGAGACAGAAGGTGGTGGCATCAAAAAAATGTTCAATAAACAGCGAGATCGTCTGTTCCCTATGCCGGAATATGATCTTTCGAATGAAAAAGTTAAGGTAACAATTATTGGGCGTGTAATTGATGAGGGGTTTGCTCGTATATTGAAAGAGAATCGTAATCTTTCTCTCATGCAAATTATGTTACTTGATAAGGTTCAAAAGCATAAGGAATTGACAGTAGAGGAAGTTAAATTTCTTAGATCTAATAAATTTATAGAAGGACGAAAGCCTAACTACTTTTTATCTGCTAAAGTTGTTAAACCGACAAGGAATCGGAAACTAAAGTCTGATTATATACACAATAAAGCTTTTGATAACGATCATTATAGAAATTTGATTTTACAATATCTCAAAAAATTCGGATCTGCGTCAAGAGAAGATCTCAATGTCTTGCTTTGGGACAAGCTACCAGCATATCTTGATGAAGATGAGAC
>CAMWXH010000161.1 GCA_947178165.1 uncultured Porphyromonadaceae bacterium
ATCTAACTTATTTTCAGCAGTTTGATATATTATCTCATATTCCGAACATCCGGTCTATTTTTTGCTCATCGAGGAGACAGAAAATACGGTTGCCGGAGGGTGTCAGACCGGGATCGGGAAGGGCGAAGAGCTCTCCCATTAGATGTTCCATCTCAAGGGAAGTTAGTTTTCGGCCTCGGCGAATGGCTGAGGAACGAGCCATGATAAGTGCTATCCGTTCCAAGATGGAATCCTCCCCTACTTTCTCCTTTCCATAGTTGGCCGACTCCTCAGTAACGGAGTCAAGGATTCTGAGTATGATGTCTCCTGGATTTACATTTTTAAGCATCGAAGGAACAGCGGTTATGCTCCAGCTCTCTCCGCTCTCATATTCAAGAGCGAATCCCATTCTTTTCAGTTCCTCCTCAATCTCTCCTAAGGCAGACCGCTGATTTTCGTCGAGCGTAATGGTCTCAGGAAACATCACACCTTGCGATACAACCTTCATAGCTTTTACCATTCGCAGGTACTCCTCATAAAGAACTTTGACATGTGCCCTATGCTGGTCAATCACCAATAAACCTTCTTGTGAAGGAGAAATGATATATTTTTCAGCATATTGCATGCATAGGGGTGCCACCTCCCTTTTCAAATCTTCTTCAAATTGAAGGACTGATGCTCCGGCCTGATCCGATAAAGAAGAGAATGTTTTTTCATCTCCTGCATCTGAGTTAATGCCATCCCTGAATGTGGATGCAAAAGAAGGCTCGGGGGAGGATTTAGGGAACTCCGTACCTACACGGCCTCCAAAAAAGCCTGAATTTTCCTTATGCGTCTCTCTCTTAAAACTGTCATACAGGCTCTCCCAGTTTTTTTCCACCCTTTCGGGCCGGTATGAATCTGTTTTAAAGGGGTTGTAATCACGGCTCACTTCAATCTCTGGCGCAGAAGGGATTTCACCCTCCTTCAACGGGCGGATAGGAAGAGCATCCGTGTCAAAATCAATAGAAGGAACTGCCGAGAACTTTCCTAACGCCGCCTTGATAGTAGCTGTAAGGATAGGCCAGATCTGTTGTTCATATTCAAACTTAATCTCATTCTTCGTCGGATGAATATTGACATCTATCGTCTGAGGGTCAACCGTAAACTTAATGAAATAGCACGGCTGCGTGTCAGAAGCTATAAGGTTCTCGAAACAAGACAGCACCCCCTTGTGAAAATAAGGATGACGCATGTGGCGACCATTGACAAAGAAGAATTGCAACGGATTCCTGCGTCGAGCAAATTCCGGCCGAGAAACGAACCCTTCAATTTTTACGAGAGAGGTGTCAACATTCACAGGAAGCAATTGCATATTAATACTATTCTTCCATATATCAGCGATACGTTGCTTTAAGGTTCCGGCACGCAAATCAATCTCACGTGTGCCCGTATCGATATGCAACCGGATTTTATTATTTATCAGTGCGAGCCGTTCAAACTCACGCATTATGTTTGACAGCTCAACATTATCCGATTTAAGGAACTTGCGTCGTGCAGGAACATTGAAGAAAAGACGCTTGACGGTAAAGACAGTTCCGCGTTCACACATCACAGGCTCTTGAGTCATAACCCGTGAGCCTTCAATTAATAATCGGGTGCCCATAGGGGAATCCTCGGTCCGAGTCTTCACTTCCACTTCGGAAATAGCACATATAGAGGGCAATGCCTCCCCCCTGAATCCCATTGTGGTGAGCGCAAAAAGATCGTCAGCCGAACGAATCTTTGATGTAGCGTGACGCTCGAATGCCATTCGGGCATCAGTCTCCGTCATGCCGCATCCATTGTCAATCACCTGAATCATTGTCTTGCCGGCATCCTTAACAACTATGCGGATATCCGTGGCACCGGCATCCACCGCGTTTTCCACGAGCTCCTTTATGACCGAGGCCGGTCGTTGTATCACCTCTCCGGCAGCAATCTGGTTAGCCACTGAATCAGGCAACAGTCGGATTACATCACTCATATTCCTTTAGATTCCTCCTATCCTATTCTTGTTGGAAATATTCTATCAGTTCATCAGGCACATCGCCCAGCTCATCCTCCCACTTCACCTTATCGCCATACCATTTACGGCGCGGGCGCAACAATTCCAGCCATTTGAATCCTCTCAAGAATTTCTCATCGTTCTTCTTTACCATGAATAGCGGGCTCACTGTCCCCTCAACTTCAGGCCACATCTTCAATCTCTTCATCTCCTTTCCATCCATATCGACTGTAAGGAAACTGCTTTCAGCGTGTACAAGCTTATTATACGTGGAGTCATTCTCCATAGGGAGGAAGATGGTCTCTACATTGCCGTTAACTATCAGATGGTCGAGCTGACTATCACGCAGCAACGCCTTTATCTCCGAACCGGAAAGCTGGTTGTAGAAATCCTCATCTATATGCTCTATTACCATTCCTCCCACAGGGAGATGCGCCCAATCAGCCACAGAATCTATCAGATGAACCTTGATTGTGTCGCCGAATATCTGTCGTTCCTCACTCCAGACCACAGGTTTCCGCTGAAGGTAGAGCATCGAATCATACTGATGATAGAGAATCGTATCGGCTATCCCCTGAAGATCGCTCTTGAAGAAACGTGCCTTACCGATTGCTTTTGCCGCATGATAGTTCTGATCCACCATGTATGCTGAGTCGCGACCAAGCTTATCAATCTTAGGACGAATCCGTTCCAGAGAATCTTGAATAGCCTTTAATCTTTCCTCATCGATTTCATCATGTGAAAGGGCGCTGTCAGTCATCTCTATGTTTTCAATAATCCCTTCAGTAGGAAGAATTTCATCAGGCTCCGGCAAAGGGGGAGTCTCTTCTGTAACGGTTCCCCCCTTGGGCGCGAAAATGGCAACATCATCAAATCCCAACAGTCGCGCAGCCTCTCCCGGCCTCACTACGTATGAGGGTAGAAGCATAAGGCTTTCCACCATAATGTCAACCATATCCTCAAGACTCCCGTATGCATAAAGCCTTTCGCGAGTTTCCTTGCTCCAATTGTGAGCAAGGCTATCGGGCCAGACCTTCTCAGTGCGCTGGAAAGTGAATATAGTGTCTGCCCGCAAGAATAGGGTATCGGGACGTGAATATTCTATCAACAAAGGATAATCTGTGGCCAATGCCTCCTGCAATAGGTCGTTATATCTGCCATAACCGCCAACAAGCTGCATCTTTCTTGCAGTGTCGGTCAATACCATTGGCCGTGGCCTACGATTAGGGTGACTGAACATAAAAGCCTGACTAAGATGATTCAGCTTGTCATATATCAATGAATCTCCTTCAAGGGTGATTACATTTCCGGCCGAGTCACGGTGAAGGATTGTTGAACGAGCCGTGAGTGTTGCATTATCGGTCTTTGTGTTATACCATCCCTGCGTTGTTATGATAGTATCGGTCTTACCTTCAATCAAAGTCTCGGTATTTATATCGGCAACCGCGGTGGCTGTGTTATAGGTCAACTCTTCAGTTGTAAGCCGGTAACCGTCTTTATTATTGATAAGTACGACATCGCCTCTGAAGTCCGCAATCTTGGTTGACGGCGAGTATTGTCCATATTGCGAAGTCAAAGTGTTGACACCGTCAACAAGTTTTCCTCCCACACTATACCAGCCAAGATCCTGAATCACATCATAGTCAAGGCTATCTGTAGTGAGAGTGACGGAACGGTTCTTCATCACGACCTCCCTCTGCGATGGTCCGCTGATAAGGACAGCATGCCGGCTCATTCCATCATAGAAAAGCTTATCGGCATATACGAAAAGTGTATCCCCCTGCTTCATGACCACATGACCGAAAGCATCCATAGAATTTCGCGTGGGCCAATAATAAGCTGAATCACAAAACATATACAATCCGCCCTGACGGAACTGCACATCTCCTTTTACAATCTGGCGCTCCTCAAATTCATGCCCGGGACGATAAAGAGAATCTGCGTTTTCAAGAAACACCTTGTCATCCTGATAACGGTTCTCCTTGGGGATTGTAGGCTGAATAGGCTTTTGGGGTTCGGGACGTGTGAAACTCTCCTTCTTTTCCTTTTTCTGTTCCTTCGCTTTCTGCTGGGCGCTCACAATGGAATACATTCCCGACAATATCACAATTGCCAGGAATGTCATTATTATCTGCGGTGTTTTCCTCAACATTGTTTTTTATTTAATGCCGAAGGGAAAAGCATTTCTATTTCACCCAGCCATCATAAGTGAAATCACATGCATCCCAACCTTCTCCTATCTTGATGTAAGTGGTTTTAATCTTATTCTCGATCCAATTCTTAAGAATCTCTTTCTTATGGTTAGCCTCATACATCTGCTTCACCATATTGAAGTCGTCGGTAAGAGTTGCCTTATGT
>CAMWXH010000162.1 GCA_947178165.1 uncultured Porphyromonadaceae bacterium
CACACGCCTATTCGTCGGCAGCGTCCGATGTGTATAAGCCGGCTCCAATCGAGAGGAAGCCGATCACATAATGATAGAATTTTATTTCTGGTATGAAGAAGTTGAATCGGGCGAAAAGTCCGATTATCAGGAAGATGATCAGAGGATTTGAGAATGTGAAGAGGAAGCCGTTAAGGATGTTTCGTTTGTCGGATATCCCCTCATCAGGTTTTTTGAGTTTCCTCGATGGATTCGATTTGAAAAGATATATGCCGAATCCGATCAGAACCACGGAGCCAAGCAACTGGATGATGTTGTGGTTTCTTGTAAGAAATTCTTCAATGAAGGAGAGTCCGAAACCTGTGAGCAGGCAATAGAACATATCGGAGATGGCAGCCCCGATTCCGGTGAAGAAACCGGTGCGGCGTCCTTTCTCAAGTGTGCGTTGCACGCACAGGATGCCGACAGGTCCCATCGGAGCTGAAATGATTATGCCGATGGCTATGCCTCGCCAAATCATATATATTATCCCTTCAATGAAATTCATCTAATTCACTATCATATAGCCTTGTCCGGTCGGGATGCATTTATATTGCCTCAGACTGTAGTGATCGGAGGCGGCGAGCCCTGATATGGGTGCGCCTGATCCCATAGTTACATCATATTTCGATCCGCACACCGGGCATATTGCTTCAAAGGTATCCGGATCCACTTTCACCCTTATATCCTGCTTCCTTTCCACAGGACAGGAGAGGTCGTAAGATAACGGCGCCACCTCATTCACCCTATAGTCAAATCCATTGATAAGCAGCACTCCTCCAAATCCTGTCATTGTTCGGTCAAGATAAGGGAAGCCGGCCGGTTCACGCAATGCCTTTATGAAATATTGCGGAATGCCGAACCCTGAAACCCCATAACGGTTCCATTGTCCGGCATCCGATAGATTGATGCTGACCGCCATATTGGGGATTCTTTCATCGTCATTGCTGTTGCATCCTGCAAGGCAGAAAGCGCCTGCAAGTGCGGTGAAGATTAATTGACGTGTCAGATTCCCTGTGATCATATATGTGGCTGCAGGTAGATTATTCAAAAGGTAGATTGCGGAACATTTCCGCAAACTGGCTCACCATCTTATTGATAGGTCCGCTCACCATAGGCTTGAGCATGGCCGGAATGTGTAGGTCTATCACAACCTGCACCGAACATGAAACCTCTGTGGAGGGATAAATATGGAGAATAAGCGCCATCGGAACCGGTGTGCCAACCCCTTCGAGCTTAATAAAAGTAGGTTCCACTGTCTCTGTAAGGCGGAGGGTTAGGTTGCCCACCGGTCCTGCGGGGAAGGAGAGGGTATCGGGTGTGATCTGAATCTGGTTGAAAAGTTCGCGTTGATCCGCGGGCACCTGGTCCTCAGGCACTCGGCTCAACAACTCTTTCAAGCCTTCCAGATTAGATAACTTTTTATATACAGCTTCTGCTGAAGCTTTGACGGGTGTTTCCGCACTCTTGTATTCTGCCATTTTGTTTTAGAATTTGGATTGGATAGGCTCCGGAACCCAGTTGGAGGGATCCTGTCGCCATTCTTCAATTGTATCGAGGTCGCGTGGGCGGATGTATTCCATCTCCACTGCGGCATCAAGCATATCGGAATAATTTATCAGTGAAATTGAGCGCAGGTCGGCATCCTTCAGGCGTTTAAGCGACATCGGGAATTCATAACTGAAAATGGAAATAAGACCCAAGGCCTCACACCCTGCATTCTCCACAGCCTCCTTGGCACGCACCGAATTTGCTCCCGTGGTGATAAGGTCTTCAATGAGTATGACTTTCCACCCCGGTTTAAGATTTCCTTCAATCTGGTTTTCCAGACCATGGTCTTTGGGGGTGTCCCTTACATAGCAGAAGGGGAGGCCTAATGCATCAGCTGCAAGGGTGCCAAGAGGTATGGCACCTGTTGAAACGCTGGCGATAGCCTGCGTTTCAGGAAATTTTTCAATTATTGTCTTGGCAATCATCACTTTCACCTGATTCCGCAAATCGGGATAGGAGAGGATGCGGCGGTGGTCGTTATATAGAGGTGAGTTCCAGCCGGAACCCCACACGAATGGGATATCAGGTTGAAGTTTTATCGCACTCACATGCAAGAATTTTTCTGCTAAAAGACGTTCAGGTTTTTTCATATTACCTATTTTTTTATGTTGAGGTGAGAATCTTGGGAGAGACGTAGCATCTCGTTCCCTCTCTAACAAACAACAAAGTTACACACGCTGTTCTGAATTTCCAAATATAAAGTGAAAAAAATCGATGCATCCTGAATAAAACATCAAGTTGCAACATGATTAAGCAAGATTAACCATGATGCAACTTGATTAAAACATCATGTTGCAACATGATTAGACATGCTGCAACATGATTATTGATTAATTTTTATTTCACCACAGCTTTCTTGCCGTTGATGATATATACACCCTTTTCAAGTTCATTGAGCTGTGAGCCCGGCACATTGTTGAGAACCCTCTTGCCATCAATGCTATAAACCGTCACATTGCTGTTTGCATCCTCATTAATGGAAATTACACCCGATTCATTACCCGGCATCACCTTCACCACATTGCCGCGTGCATTGCCGGTGGCATTGAATGTGAAAACACCATTGTCGTCGAGAGTCACAACCTCATCCTTGTAAATAACCAACGCTCTTGGAGAAGCCGGCTTCACCGTGAACTGAGTTCCTGAAATAACGACCTGTCCTGCCGGGTTAGCCTCATGCATCACAGGACTGTAATAGAATTCCGCGGTGGCACCGCCTTCAAGCTGGAGCGATGCTCCCGACATCTGCGGACGCTCATTGAAGGAGTTATATACAGCAATCGATGATTGTGGGGAAGTCTCGCGCGCATCCTCCTTCTCAGGGCTATAGGGAGTGATGAAATACTCAGTTGCGCCACTTTCCGAATTGACTACGCCTGTCACCTCTGCACCGTCAAGATAAACGGCCGGCTGTTTAGTCTCGTCGCCCACAAAACCGAATGTAATCGGGGTTCCATAACCCGGGATGAAGCTTATCTCCCTCTCTCCCTCGGCTGAAGAATAGGATGGGTTCGCAGGGTTCCCCCACACATCTGCAAGCGCACCGTTGGCTGAAATCTTAAGGAAGAAATCTGTTCCCTTCACGCTAAGCTTCGCGTTATATTCATCCGGAAGCTTATCCACAATCATATAGAAAGTGGTTCCGTCGATATTCGCGCTTATCGAAGCGTTGCCTGAATGCTGTTCGAGAGTCCCCTCAGGAGTACGTATATATAGGTTGGTTATATAGTAACCCTTCTTTGGCGCGAAGAAGAATTTGCCGTTCTTTTCGGAGATGGGGATTACATATTTCATTGTTTCCGAAGCCGGCAAGGTGAGGGTGTCGTCTATTACGATGTCGCTCGTCACCTCAGTCCCTTCAGGAAGGGCCAAAGGTGAACCGCCATAGCTAAGAGAGAACTCCACACCCTCTGCATTGATGATATATCCCGTGAAATCGATATTCGCAAATTCCTTGGCCTTTCCTTCAATCTTGAATACAGTGTTCTCTGTCACAGTGATTTCAACTGCATCATTGCTCATGCTTGATATAATATCCTCACCGTTGAGCAAGAGATGGCTGAAAGTGTAGTCACCGCCGATCAGGTTCACCTTCAATTCAGTGCCCGGCTTCACGGTTATGGAATTTTCCGTGAAATCTGCCGGAGCGATGAACTGCCCGGTCGTCCGGTTGTAAACATTCAGGAGACAGCCTTCCATCCCTTCGCCATACTCGATGGTGAAGCTCACATCGTCAGGTTCCTCCCCTTCAAACACCTGGATGAAGAGCAGGTCGCCCGGCTTGATGTTGATATCCTCATACCTGGGATAGAAATAATTCTTCTCGATCTCTGTCCCGTTCAGCGTCACCTTGTAGGCCGAGGCAACGTCCGAAAGGGATATTGTCATTGTCCCGTCGATCGAGGGATTGAACTTGTAGTCATGGCTCCCTTCCTTGAGGTCGAGCACATATCCTGAGCTGAATTTTGCTGTCACATACTCGGCACCGTTCACCACGTCGGCCGTGAATGTGTCATTGCGCTCGATCTTCTCCACACTCACCTTATAGGTGAGGCCGTCGCTGGATGAACCGAAGTATTTCCCCACGCAGATGCCGAATGAGGTCTTGATCGGTTTCAGGGAATCTGAACCGTCAGATAGCGAGGCTCCGGTAACAATATAGCCGTCGGCTCCATATACATAGCATGACCCTGCCTCTGTCAGAATGTATGAGGTCTGGTCGGGCGCAAGGTCAACGAAAGGCCCGTAGGCGCTCTCAAGCTGAATCCTGACCGATCCCGGTGTGTCCC
>CAMWXH010000163.1 GCA_947178165.1 uncultured Porphyromonadaceae bacterium
GGAGGATCAAGGAAGAGCAACATCGCTTTTGCACTTCGTTGTTGAATCTACACAATTAGACACATAATATGTCACCGAGAGGATGTTGTTGCATCCTCTCCATCCAGATAAAAATAAGACGGTGTGACAAATTTTTGCATTTTGACACACCGTCTTTATTTGAGATTAAGAATTAAAAATTTACTTTGTTAAAGCTGCAATTGAGGCTTTGATGGCGGCGAGTTTCTCCATGGCGTCATTGCGTTTCTTATGTTCCATCGCTACAACGGCTTCGGGAGCGTTGGCAACAAATTTTTCGTTGGAAAGCTTCTTCTCTACACCGGCAAGGAACTTTTCGTAATATGTGAGATCCTTGTTCAGTTTTTCAAGTTCCTCCTCCACATTGATCTTGCTCTCAAGCGGTATGCTATATTCAGTGGCACCTACTATAAATGCTGAAGCAGTTGGATTCTTCTCCTCAACCATCTCAATTGCAGAGAGGTTACCCATCTTTGTCAGCACTGCATCAAGAAGAGAGTCGTGAGTTCCCTTGATGTTGAGGGCAAGAGGCTCCTTCTGAGCAAGCTGCTTCTGTTTGCGAACGGTGCGGATTCCGGCAATCACATCCTTAAGATGCTCGAAAGAGGCAACAATTGCTTTATCGGTCTCCTCCGGTTTCGGAAGCTGTGCTGTCATGATGCTCTCACCATCCTTGCGCTCTGCAAGATGTTGCCACAACTCTTCTGTGATGAAAGGCATGAAGGGATGAAGCAGACGAAGAAGCGTGTCGAAGAAACCGAGGGTTGCCTCGTAGGTCTTGGCATCCATAGGTTGACCATAGGCCGGTTTGACAACTTCAAGATACCATGAGGAGAATTCATCCCAGAAAAGTTTATAAATGGCCATGAGGGCTTCCGAGATGCGGAATTTACCCATAAGGTCGTCAACTTCTACCAGAGTGTTGTTGAGAACAGCCTTGAACCATTCTACAGCCAACTTGGAACTTTCAGGCTGATCAATGGTTGAATCTACATTCCAGCCCTTCACTAAGCGGAAGGCATTCCATATCTTGTTGCAGAAATTACGTCCCTGCTCGCAAAGGGAATCATCATACATTATATCGTGTCCGGCAGGGGCACCAAGCATAAGACCCATGCGCACACCATCGGCACCGAACTTATCTATGAGATCAAGAGGATCGGGTGAGTTGCCGAGAGATTTCGACATCTTGCGTCCAATCTTGTCGCGCACTATGCCGGTGAAATACACGTTGCGGAAAGGACAGTTATCGGCAAATTCATAGCCTGCCATAATCATACGTGCCACCCAGAAGAAGATGATATCAGGACCTGTCACAAGGTCGGAAGTGGGGTAGTAGTATTTGAACTCTTCATTCTCCGGATCAAGAATGCCGTTGAAAAGGGAGATGGGCCATAGCCATGAAGAGAACCAGGTGTCAAGACAGTCTGGATCTCGTTTAAGGTCGTCAAGGGTTAGAGAAGCGTTTCCGGTTTTCTCTATAGCTTTTACCAGAGCCTCCTCCTCATTTTCAGCAACTACAAACCCTCCTTCAGGAAGGAACCATGCAGGAATTTGATGTCCCCACCAGAGCTGACGCGAAATGCACCAGTCTTTGATGGTAGTCATCCAGTGACGATATGTGTTCTTGAATTTTGAAGGCACGAATTTTATGTCGCCATCTTCCACTGCCTGAAGAGCAGGACGGGCAAGATCTTCCATTTTTACGAACCATTGCATAGAGAGCTTAGGTTCTATAACTGCGTCGGTGCGCTCAGAATGGCCAACCTTATTCACGTAGTTCTCCACCTTCTCAACGAGACCGGCAGCCTGAAGATCTTCCATTATCTTCTTGCGCACATCGAAGCGGTCCAGTCCGACATACATTCCTCCTGCTTCGGAGATTGTACCGTTATCGTTGAATATGTCGATAGAGGGTAGGTTGTACTTGTCGCCAAGCATATAGTCGTTCACATCGTGAGCCGGAGTGACTTTGAGACAGCCTGTTCCGAAGTCCATCTCAACATAGTCGTCCATAATGATAGGAACAGATCGACCAACAAGAGGAACGATAACTCGCTTCCCTTTAAGCCAGGTGTATCGTTCATCATTAGGATTGACACAAACAGCTGTATCGCCAAGGATAGTCTCGGGACGGGTGGTTGCAACCACTATATATTTATCCTCCTCTCCTTCAACTTTATAACGGAGATGGAAAAGGTGGCTCTGCTCCTCCTTATATATAACTTCCTCATCGGAGAGGGCAGTGAGGGCAGATGGATCCCAGTTAACCATTCTCACACCGCGATAGATAAGACCCTTGTCGTAAAGATGGTTGAACACCTTTATAACCGATTTGGAACGAATCTCATCCATAGTGAAAGCGGTGCGTTCCCAGTCGCAGGAGGCCCCGAGTTTGCGAAGCTGTTTCAGGATTATGCCACCATACTTGTCGGTCCAATCCCACGCGTGCTTAAGGAACTCCTCGCGTGAAAGTTCATTTTTCTTGATGCCGTCGGCAGCCAATTTTGCAACCACTTTAGCTTCAGTCGAGATAGCGGCATGGTCAGTGCCAGGCACCCAAAGGGCGTTCTTTCCGGTCATGCGGGCACGGCGAACAAGAATATCCTGAATGGTATTATTAAGCATGTGACCCATGTGAAGCACACCGGTAACGTTAGGTGGCGGAATGACTATAGTGTAGGGTTCTCTATCATCAGGTTCGGAGCGGAAAAGCTTATTTTCCATCCAATACTCATACCATTTCTCTTCTACCTCTGCGGGAGAATATTTGGTGGCTAATTCGTTCATTTTATTATGTTATTGCTGTTTTTCGTAATTAAAAAGCAAAATTAATAAAAATCTTTGAGAAAAGGAGAAGCAGGAACTAAAAAGAGAGCTTTTACTTGAATTGAGAGTAGGGTTAAGAGTAGAAACGAGGATTTAGCTCTTTGTTAAAAGTTTTAATATGCAAATTTACCGAAATTATATTATCTTTGCAATAAGATAGGGATATATTATTCATTGTCTGTGGACGCACCGGGGTGCGTCCCTACATGCGGGAATAGTTTAATAGTTACCCTAATAAAAAACTTAGGAAATAGCAGGAGAAGTGTATGAGTAGAATTGATTTGGTCAGATTAAGGAAGAGGGCAGGGATGAGTCAGCGTGAACTCGCTGAGTTTTTACAGGTGCGTCCGAGTTTCCTGTCAGCGATTGAGAATGGGAAGAGCAGGATACCCGATGAAAAGTTGGAGAAGATTAAAGAGATTTTTGAATTAGATGACCTGGAAGAATACCTTATAGAGGACACTAACGAAAATGTTGTGCCCCCTCATACACATGTTGCAGACCAGACTGATTACCTCACGCAACTTCTGAATCATTTTCATGATCTGGCACATCAACGCGATAAAGGACACGCTATTGCCGATTCCGAGCTGCTTGCAAGGATAGATTTCCTTACTAAACGTAATGATCGGTTGTCGGAGCGTGTGGATGATTTGCGTGATGAGGTTGATAATCTGCGTCAGGAGAATCTTAGTTTAAAGGAGCTTCTCGTGAAGAACGGAATCTCATATTAAGCCTTGAAAGCCATTATAGTCACTCCCTTTATTCTCTTATAATTATTATGTATTCCTCCTCCGTTGCCACAATAACTTCTGATTGAAATCCCCAACCGGCTATCATTTCTGCGAGAATGTGAGCCGGCGGAAGATGGTCGCTTTCAGATTTTCGTTCATGGTGAATATTGTTAATGAACTTCTCATCAGATGGAAAGGCTATTACAATGCAGCCTCCCGGCTTTATATTCATCTTGAAAAGCCATTCAAAAGTCTGAGCAGGAGAATGGAGATGAGGATAAACCGAATAGAGTATGACAATATCATACACTCCGGGTATCTCCTCCTCTTCGAAGTCCAGTTTGTGAAATTCGACGTTTTTAAGATCTCCATATTTCCTTTTTGCAATTGAGAGCATCCCTTCGGAGAGATCAATTGCCACAACATTTCCGGCTGTGCCGACAAGCTTGCTCAAATAGGGTATCAAGACTCCCGTGCCTGTGCCAAGATCCAGAATGTGCATTCCCTCTTTGATAGGCAATTTTTCCAGAATGCTGTTTATCCTCACGGGTGTAGAACGGACTTCATTTTCATCCCAGGTCGGAGCAAGGTTATCAAAAAAATCAATTTCCGATTGTGTCATAAAGAATAAGTTTTATATATTGAAGTTGTTTAAACTAATTTACGAATGTAAAAATGTAGTGTTTCTAACATTCTTTTATTCCCCTTTGCGGATCTTTTTGGCTGCTTTAGCCC
>CAMWXH010000164.1 GCA_947178165.1 uncultured Porphyromonadaceae bacterium
ATGGTACTGCGAAAGCGGGAGAGTAGGTAATCGCCGCCTTGAGCGAGCCTGATCATCTGATCAGGCTCGCTTTTTTTGTTTTAGACGGTTTGGGCGGTTTCCTTATGTAGGGTCGCGGCCTGCCGCGACAATATCAACACGGGGTAGGCGGAGTAGGCGTTATAGGCGCAATAGGCATTTCGCATATCAATGTAAATTTTTATGTAGGGTCGCGGCCTGCCGCGACAATATCAATAATGGCGTGTGTATGGTAATTATTTTAGGCTGGATAGGCACTTTTTAAAAAAAATTTCAGTATAAATTATTTTTATATCTAAAGAATTATTAATTTTGCGAATATATTTCACGCAATCACAAAAAAGAATCTAATACAAATACTTAAAATCAAATCTTTATGAAGAAATTTTTACTTTCTTTAGCAGCTGTAGCTTTTGCCGGTCTTGGCATGACTGCTGCACCTATCACTGTTAGTCTTGCTGAGACTGACACTTTCACCGGTATGACTGGTGAAGAAGAAACTGTAGTTGAGAAAACTCTTGATGGTGTTAACTTTTCTTTCTTCCACTGCAAGAATTATAAAGATTACCTCATGGTATGTGGTAAGAATTATGAGGGTGCCTACATAGAATTTTCGGCAAAGGAAACTGTATCTTCTTTTCAGGTTCACACTGGTTCAAACGCTTCCAATAAAGTTACGGTCTCTTTGACATGTAATGGCGAGGCAGTAGCAGCCTATACCGATATTCAGATTCCTAAGGCAAGTGACTATCAGTTTACAATTCCTACAGGTATGCAAGCTGCTGGTACTAAGTATAGACTTACTGTTTCAGCAGCAGGTGGCCAGGTAAATGCACAGTACACTGAAGTGATCTTGAATCCGGAAGGAGAAGTAGAACCTCCTGTTGGCCCATCTGTTACAGTTGTTAAATCGATTGCAGAAGCTATTGCAGTCGCAGATGGGACTTCTATAAAGGTTGATTTCCCAATGACTGTGGCTTTTAAAAATAACAAGAACGTTTTTGCTTGTGACGCAACCGGTGATTTCATACAGCTTTATGGTGCTAACGAGTATGAGGTTAATGATATTGTTCCTGCCGGATGGGAGGGTACCTATAAGTTATACAATGGCACAACTCCTGAGATAGAGCCGACGGCTGCTTCTTTACCCGCTGCTGATGGTGACAATGTATTTGTTCCTGCTGTTGTTGATGCTGCAGATATCTCTGTTGAAATGGTCAATCATGTAATTGCTGTAGCAGATGTTGTGCTTACAGAAGCTTCTCCTGCTACTAAAGATAACTTTGAAGGCACAAGTAACGGCACTAAATTAAACCTCAGAAATAACTACACTCTTCCATCTGTGCCTGCCGGCACCTATAACATGACTCTTCTTGTTACAATCTATCAGGGTGAGCCTTCTCTTTATGTTGTTAACTATGATGCTAACGTTAGTGGATCAAGCGTTATCACTGTAGAAGATGTTGACTGTGTACCCGCCTACTACACTCTCCAAGGAGTGAAGGTTGCTAATCCTGAGAACGGCCTTTATATCGTTGTTAAGAACGGCAAGGCTACCAAGGTGCTCGTGAAATAATTTTGTCGCGAAGAGAATGCAAAATATACTTTACTGTTATCTGCTTGAAATCATAGATTTTTGATTGCAGTTTTTACAGTAAGCAATAAATTTGAAAGGATGTTTCCGTCAGGAAGCATCCTTTTGATTTATGTCAAAAAATGAAAGGGTTATAAAAAATTTTTTAGTCTGAAAATATTTTTGGAATATTCCATTTTAATTTTGGAATATTCCACTTTAATATTTATATTTGTGCATTGAAATACGCCATAACCATGAACACGAACAAAACGAAATCACAAAAGCCGCGGATTCTGATGATCTATACCGGAGGCACTATCGGCATGAAGGAAAATGCCGAGACAGGAGCTCTTGAGCCTTTTGATTTCAACCATCTTCTCGAGAATGTGCCTCGTATCAAACGTCTTGATTATGACATTGACAGCTATCAGTTTGAGCATCCTATTGATTCCTCTGCCATGAATCCAACACATTGGGAACAGATTGCTCGCGTGGTGGAAGATAATTATGACAGTTATGACGGTTTTGTTGTGCTTCATGGCACCGACACTATGGCCTACACGGCTTCGGCCCTAAGCTTCATGTTTGAAAATATCCGTAAGCCGGTTGTCATCACAGGCAGCCAGCTGCCAATTGGCGAAGTTCGCACTGACGGCGAGGAGAACCTTATCACTGCGCTTCAGGTTGCTGCCGCCAAGGATGAGAACGGTGAGCCGATGGTTCAAGAGGTGGCTATACTTTTTGAAGATTATTTATGGCGTGGAAACCGGGCCACAAAACATTCCTCTGATAATTTCAATGCTTTCAAAAGCAGCAATTATCCGCGTTTGGCGAAAGTGGGATTGGGCATTGCATACCGCAGGGAGGTGATGTGGCGAGTGAACAATGACAAGCCGTTCCGTGTGAATTATGGAATGGATACAAATGTGGCTTATCTGGATCTCTTCCCCGGGATAAATGAGAAGATAGTCAGGCACCTTCTCTCTGCTCCCGATCTGAAGGGCCTTGTGATGAAGACTTTTGGATCAGGCAATGGGCCAACTGCCCCGTGGTTCCGCAAAGCTTTGAAGGAAGCAGTGGATAGAGGGATAGTGATTGTGAATGTGTCGCAGTGTGAGAATGGAAGTGTTCTCCCAACACGTTATGAGGCCGGTTTCGGCTTGGAGCAGGCCGGCGTTATTTCAGGCCATGACCTTACTTCAGAGGCGGCCATAACAAAGCTTATGTTCCTCTTCGGACAAGGACTCGGCTCGGATGATGTGAAAATTGCAATGGAGAGCTCTATCTCCGGAGAGATGAATTAATACAGGTTATAAGGATTGAATAGAGATAATTTAAATCTACAGATACTAAAGCTTGCGGCACCGGCGATACTGAATAATATCACGGTGCCGCTTCTGGGTTTGTGCGACACTGCAATTGCCGGACATCTTGGCTCTGCTTCCTATCTTGGAGCAATATCGGTAGGCGCAATGATGCTCAATGTGTTCTTCTGGCTTGCCGGCTTCCTGAGAATGGGCACAACTGGTCTGACGGCACGAAGCATCGGACGGAAAAGTGTGTCGGAATGCAGTGAGGTGCTTAACAAATCGCTGATCATTGCCGCTGTCATATCGATCATGGTGATACTCTTTCAAACGCCATTGCTTAAGCTTTTCCTATACCTTATTGCTCCCGAAAGCAATGTTGAAGAGCTCGCTTCATTATATTTCAGAATCGGTGTGTGGGGAGTGCCGGCCCAGCTTGCAGTGATGGCTGTGAGCGGTTGGTTTATCGGGCTGCAGACCACTGTAGTGCCAATGACTATTGCCATAGGCACTAATGTGATCAATATAATCACGAGCATAACCCTTGCCTTCGGGTTGAAGAAAGGATTCTCCGGAATCGCATACGGCACACTTTGTGCCAACTGGATTGGAGCTATAGCCGCTCTCGTCTGGGCGCGGAAAAGATATCTGTCATTGGCGCAAGCTGAGACCACGATTTCACCCGAGGCCAGCATACCATCTAAAGGCGCTATAAAGTGGAGAGAACTATTCTCAGTGAATGGCGCTCTTTTCATACGTTCGGCATGCATCATGGCCGTCACTCTCACAGTCACCTCCGTCGGGGCACGCATGGGTGAGATAACATTGGCGGCCAATGCAGTGATCATGCAATTCTTCATGTTCTTTTCATATTTCATGGATGGGTTCGCATTCAGCGGCGAGGCTCTTGCCGGAAAGTTTTCAGGGGCCGGAGAGGGTGGAATGGTTTCAAAGGTGTTGAGACGATTATGCCTATGGGGAGGCGGAATGGCATTTACATTTTTCCTTATCTATGCGTTCGGTTCAAAGGGGATAATATCATTGCTGACCGACTCCTCAGAGGTGATAAAGAGGGCGATGGACTATAAGATATGGATAATGTTGCTCCCGCCCATTACAGTGGC
The DNA here is from genome assembly GCA_947178165.1 of uncultured Porphyromonadaceae bacterium. Lineage (GTDB taxonomy): Bacteria > Bacteroidota > Bacteroidia > Bacteroidales > Muribaculaceae > Lepagella. The sequence goes on from CAMWXH010000164.1 coordinate 4,026, forward strand.
TGCCTTTATATACGACGGTATCTTTGTCGGACTAACGCGCACAAAAGCGATGATGGCCGTGACGCTGGCAGGAGCGGCACTTTTTTTCATACTCCTCTTCGGAGTGAACCTTCCGATAGATAATAATCTCTTATGGCTGAGCTTTGAATCCTATCTCCTTATCCGGGGCGGTGCGCTTGCCCTTATTTGTAGATTCAACAACGAAGTGCAAAAGCGATGTTGCTCTTCCTTGATCCTCCG
>CAMWXH010000165.1 GCA_947178165.1 uncultured Porphyromonadaceae bacterium
ATGTTATACATTTGTGTTATAAAACAGAGAAGCCCTCTTTATTACGGGAAACTTGAGTCGTTTTGACTTCTCTGTGATGTCAAAGCTATGTTAAGGAAAAGTACATTAGAAAGAATAATCAGCGAAGATTTGTCAGAACTCTGGAATGCCCTAAAACCGGAGGAGAAAAGGATTATCACTGATAATTTCAAGTATGAGCATTACAAGAAAAACCAGATTATTTATGCCGAGAACGACACTCCGGAGAATCTGTTTTGCCTCATAGAGGGGAAGGTAAAGATGTATAAAAGCGGAATCGGCGACCGTGTTCAGATTCTGCGTCTATACCGCCCTGTGCAATATTTTGGATATCGTGCATATTTTGCAGGCGAGACCTACGTTTCTTCAGTTGCCGCTTTTGAGCCTTCGGTGTTAGGCGTGTTGCCAATGAAGCTTGTTGATGAGCTCATCCGCAACAACAATGATCTTGCAATGTTCTTTATTCATGAGCTTTCAAGAAATTTGGGAGGATCTGACACCAAGATTATCAATCTCACACAAAAGCATATCAGAGGAAGGCTTGCTGAATCTTTACTTTTACTTGCCGACAATTACGGTTACGAGGATGACGACATGACACTCAAGATCTATATGAGTCGTGAGGACCTGGCTAATCTCTCTAATATGACAACGTCTAATGCTATCCGCACCTTAGGCTCTTTCGTTAGCGATAAGCTAATTCTTGTTGACGGAAGGCGCATAAAGATAATCGATGAAGCCGGTTTGAGAAAAATTTCTAAATTCGGATAGTTCCTAACTGAAGAAAAAGCTGAGTATATAAATTTAACTGCAACGGGACGAACATTGAGTTCGTCCCGTTGCAGTTAAATTTATATCTATTGAATGCTCAAATTGCCGAACGAATGATTCCGCGTTCAGAGTGGGTAACAAAATCCACAATCTCCTTGCGGAATTTTGTATCTGGCAATTTCTCCTCGACAAGCTTGACAGCATTCGTGACATTAAGGTCGCTGAGATAAATAATCTTATATATATCCGCAATCTCGCGAATCTCATCATCAGAAAAGCCATTGCGGTGAAGGCCGATAGAATTAAGCCCGACGTATGAAATCGGTTCACGAGCCGCTTTCACAAAGGGAGGAATATCTTTATTCACCAATGCGCCGCCCTGAAGCATTATGTTGCGGCCAAGATGACAGAACTGGTGAACCAGCGATCCTCCGCCAATCACAGCACAGTCATCAACAACCACCTCTCCTGCAAACTGCGCGGCATTCGAAACTATGACACGGTTACCGATGCGGCAGTCATGAGCAACATGCACGTAGGCCATAAGCAGCGTATTCTCACCTACCCTTGTTTCACCTTTTGAAGCAGTGCCCCTGTTGATGGTTACACACTCGCGGATGGTGGTGCCGTTTCCGACGTATGCGTAGGTCTTCTCACCACGGAACTTCAAATCCTGTGGAATAGCAGATACAACAGCTCCGGGAAATATTGTCACCCCTGCTCCGATTCTTGCACCGGGAAATATTGTTACATTTCCATGGATAACACAATTATCTCCAATTTCAACATCTTCATGTATGGTTGTGAAATCGCCGATATGAACATTGTTCCCTATCTTTGCGTCGCTATTGACACTATAAAGATTCGCCATTGCTTACTTGTTTTTAATTATCTGAGCCATAAACTCTGCCTCACATACAACCTTCTCTCCGACAAATGCATATCCCTTGACCACGGCACATCCTCTTCTAATCTCTGTGGTGAGCGCAACATTAAGAAGAAGTGTATTGCCGGGCACAACTTTCTGACGGAATTTTACATTATCGATTTTCAAGAAATAGGTTGAATATTTCTCCGGATCTTCAAGGAAATTAAGAACCAGCACACCTGCAGCCTGAGCCATTGCCTCAACCTGCAACACTCCGGGCATGACAGGCTCCTGAGGGAAGTGACCCTGGAAGAAAGGTTCATTCACAGTCACATTCTTAACTGCCACACAGTGCTTTTTGTCAATCTCTATTATCTTGTCGATAAGGAGGAATGGATAGCGGTGAGGAAGAAGTTTCTTTATGCCGTTGATATCAATGAGGGGCGCAACGTTAGGATTATATACGGGCGACTGAATCTCCGTATGCTTAACCTCCTTGCGCATCATTCTTGTGAACTTATTATTGATCGTGTGTCCGGGACGGATAGCGACCACCCTTCCCTTGATGGGGCGACCGATAAGGGCAAAGTCACCTATGATATCCATAAGTTTATGACGGGCCGGCTCATTATCCCATGCAAGAGGTTTCGGATTAATGTAACCAAGGTTTTCAAGATTGAGACGCGGCACATTGACAATATCGCAGATTTCGTTTATCTTATCTTGTGATATCTTCTGGTCATAAATCACGATCGCGTTCTCAAGATCACCCCCTTTTATAAGGTTATGCTCAAGAAGAGGCTGAATCTCTCTTACGAAAACAAACGTGCGGGCGCTGGCAACCTCATTCTTGAATTCTGAAAGCTCATCAAGCACAGCGAACTGATTAGGAAGCACAGGCGAATTATATTCAACCATGCACTCTACGCTGAAACCGTCATCCGGGTAGATTGTCAGCATCGAGCCAGTTTCCTCATCTTTAAGCTGAATCTTCTCTTTAATTATATAGAAATCTTTGTCAGCATTCTGTTCCTTAAGGCCGACTTCCTCTATTTTTTCAACATAACGGATGGCGCTCCCGTCAAGAATAGGCAATTCCGGTCCGTCAACCTCTATAAGACAGTTGTCTATTCCGGAAGCATAAAGCGCGGCAAGAGCATGCTCTACAGTGCTTACCAACACTCCATTCTTGCCTAATACTGTGCCACGAGTCGTGTCAACCACATTTTCTGCCAATGCATCGATAACAGGCTCCCCTTCCAGATCCACTCTCTTGAATTTATATCCGAAATTTTCCGGAGCCGGCTTAAATGTCGCCTTGATTTCAAGACCCGAATGAAGTCCCTTTCCCGTGACAGTAAATTCGGAATTTAGAGTCAACTGATTCATATCTTTTTCCCTTTTATAGTTTGCTTTTGTATAATTAACGTTTATTGAACAGCTCATCAAGCCGTTTCATATACACGAGATTCTTTGCGAACTGACGTGCATCAATGGCCGGATAGCCGATGATTCTTTTGTGAGAACCCACGGTGTTAGGAATACCCGATTGAGCCCCTATCTCATTGAAATCACCAATTTTAATGTGTCCGGCCACTCCCACCTGACCGCCTATCTGATTGTAATTGCCAATTCGTGAGCTCCCTGCAAAGCCTGCCTGGGCGGCGACAACATTTGCACGGCCCATCTCCACATTATGCGCAACTTGAATCAGATTGTCAAGCTTGGTCCCTTTTCCGATACGGGTGCATCCGAATGTGGCTCGGTCGATTGTCGTGTTAGCACCAATCTCCACATCATCTTCCAATACAACCTTACCTATCTGCGGTATTTTTTCGTAGGTGCCATCCGGTTTGGGAGCGAAGCCAAATCCGTCGGCTCCTATCACGGCCCCGGAATGTATTCGGCAACCATTGCCTATCTCGCAGTCTTCATAAATGCGAACACCGGCACGAATCTCTGTGTCATCGCCGATAACGACATTATCCCCTATGTAGGCCTGCGGATAAATCTTCACATTCTTCCCAAGCTTCACTCCTTTACCTATATATGCAAAAGCTCCGATATAAGCATCTTCCGGAACATCCACGCCTTCGCTGATATGGCAAGGTGTTTCGATACCTTTGGGGCCGGTTTTAGACTTTTGCATTGCATTCAGCAAATCAGCCAAAGATACGTAAGGGTCTTCTACCCTAATTAGGGTTGCTTCAATCGCCTGCTCAGGCTTGAAGTCATTTCTCACCAAAATTGCCGACGCCTTGGTGGAATACACAAAGTGGGCATATTTAGGATTAGCAAGGAAAGTTATGTCGCCTTTTTTCGCTTCCTCTATCTTGGCAAAGCCGGTGATGGGCACATCAGCGTTCCCTTCAACCTTGCCGTTGACCAAAGAAGCAATTATAGATGGAGTTACTTCCATTGAATGAGGTGATTTTAAATATTTTCTTTGCAAATTTAGTCTTTTTTATTGAAATCCCCAATATATTCATTATTCTTTTTCGGATTCATTGCCCCCAATGCACCAAGACCTATGTTTTGCAACATTATATTATAG
>CAMWXH010000166.1 GCA_947178165.1 uncultured Porphyromonadaceae bacterium
TATGCAGCGTTATGTTTATAATACTCAGTATTTAAGTCTTTTGTTGGAATGTTTTTCTTCGGGTGGAATGTTTTTCTTCGTTTTGAATGTTTGTCTTTGGGTGGAATGTTTGTCTTCGGGTGGAAAAAATATCCGTTTCTCCTCGGGTTCTGAAAAAAGAATTCCCTTTTTTTAATCCATTATCAAATTATTTTTGTTATATTTGTATTCAATCTCTTCTCCCTTTATAAAAAGGAAGTTATTTAACCTCTAAAATGACAAAATTATGGAAGCGACTATCAAAGCCATTCATTTCGACATCTCCGAAAAACTCGTCTCCTTCATCAATAAGAAAATTGACAAACTTTGCCGTCGGTATGAAAGCATCACTGATGCAGAAGTGAACCTCACATTGGTTAAGCCGGAGACCGCAAAAAACAAGGAAGCCGGAATAAAGCTCACCATTCCCGGAGCTCCGGATCTCTTCGCTTCCAAAATTGCCGACACTTTCGAAGAAGCTATCGACCTCTCCCTTGATGCCCTCGAGAAACAGCTTGAAAAAGAGAAAGCAAAGAAATAAATGACCACATCCCGCAAAAAGGAAAAACAGATATCTAAAGTCCCCGGAAGGAAGATTTATCTCCTTTCGGGGCTTGCAATTGCAATCATCATCCTCCTCGTTTGGGCGTTCCCCTTTGTCATGAGCCGCTCTGCCGAAGATGCACTCATACGAATCCCCAAAGATGCAACACGTGAATCTGTAAACGATTCCCTTTCGAAATATTTCGGCCCCCGTTTTGCCGGAAAAGTAATGAGCATCGCCAGCTTTCCCGATAACAATCCCGCAAAACGCTATGGCTCTTATCTTATTCCGAAAGGCTCTAACCCCCTGTCTGTAACGCACCGTCTCACCCATGGGGCACAGACTCCCGTAAAAATCACAATCAACGGCTTCCGTTCACTCGATAATCTCACCTCTCGCATAAGCGCCAAGCTCGACTTCCCGGCCGATTCTCTCAGAAGAATCCTTGCCGATCCGGAAGTAATGTCCCCCTACGGCCTAACTCCCGATCAGGCCCTTGCTCTCTTCGTGGATGACACCTACGAACTCTACTGGACCGCCTCTCCCGAAGATGTTGTTAAAAAAATAGGCGCAAACTACCTCTCCCTTTGGAACGACAAGCGACGCAACCGTGCCACAATTCTCGGTCTTTCGCCAGCCCAGGTTATGACCATCTGTTCAATAGTCGATGAAGAAACAAATGCCGAATCTGAAAAAGGCACCATTGGCCGTCTATATGTCAATCGTTTGAATAGAGGAATGAAACTGCAAGCCGATCCTACAGTAAGGTTCGCGTTAGGTGATTTCTCCATCCGTCGTGTTAAAGGTGAGCATCTCAAAGCCGATTCCCCATATAACACCTACCGCTACCCCGGCCTCCCCCCGGGGCCAATTCGAACCACCGGGAAAACCACCATAGACCTTGTGCTCGACAGTCCAGCCAACGACTATATCTTTATGTGTGCCAAAGAAGACTTCTCCGGCACCCACAACTTCGCTTCAAACTATGCCGAGCATCAGGAAAATGCCCGGAAATATCAGAAAGCACTTGACGCCCGCGGAATAAACTGAATGAATAATAATCTATGACAAGGATAAGATTCCCAAAACCATATATCCTCGCCATGTCGCTTTTCTTTTTAGCGACACTCTTCACATCTCCTTTTATATGCTACGCCACCGAAACGCCTTCTCCTGCCAAATCCTCATTTCCGCAATATTTTGATCCGGAAACGGGCATGGATGAGATTGATGAAACAGACGTCATCGTGGATCACGATTTCGGAGATGATGAGAAAAAAAACGGCATAAGCCTCAAGAAACCCGAGCAGAATGACTCCAACCGAAACTGGTGGCATCTCCTCCGCCACGGAAGGCTTAACACGGCCGACACAACTGTCCAATATCCCAAATTTCTGAATTTCTGCATGAAAGTTTATCGCTGGGCCGATAAAACTTTCAATTCCTACGACACCACTTATGTCGTAGGCACGGGCCGTCGCTGGAAAGCGCGACTCCTTAGCGACAACTGGGTTGACTCCTATTACATAAATCCCGGTAAGAAAATCCCTATCCGAATGATGAGCAATCCTTATGCAAATATCGGGGCCTACATCCAATATATGGCAGTAAGCGTAGGATACTCAGTCGATATCAACAACCTTATTGGGAACAACCCCGCAAACCACCAGAAAATTGAATACACCTTCAACTGCGCAAGATTCAATATCGAAGGACACATCTGGAAAAATACAGGCGGAACCTACATCCGCACCTTCGGAGATTATAATAACGGTCACCTAATCAAACGATTCTTCGAAGGAGTTAAACTAAAAGATTTTGAAGTTTACGGTTATTACTTCATCAATAACCGTAAATTCTCTATGGGCGCGGCATATAATTTCTCTAAATTCCAACGCAAAAGCGCAGGATCAGCCGTAATCGGCATAGGGTATAACAATATTGATATCGACATCGACCTCAATCGCCTCCCTGAAGAACTGAAGCCCAACTTGATAGTCACCCCCGAGAATTATAAATTCCATTATCGGAGCTATTCAATCATCTCAGGCTATTCATTCAACTGGGTCATTAATCCCAAACTCCTCTTCAATATCTCCGCCTTCCCGGGAGTAGGCATAAACATAACCTACGAAGACAGCCACTCCGGAAATGCCAAAACCTTCGCCACCAACATCCGGGCCATGTCTTCGCTCACCTATAACCTTAACGACTTCTTCATCTGTGCCGTTGCAAAAACCGACGGAAACTGGTACTACTCTGGTCACAACACTCTCTTCTCTTCAGTTGAAAATATCCAGCTCAGTGTCGGAATAAGATTTTAGTATATCATTCAAATATGGATATTTAATTCAAATATCTGAATACCTAATTTCTAAATAGTTGAATATGTTTCATCCAGAAAAAAAAAATATGCTCCGTGCGCTTCAGCTTGCCCGCTATGGCGCAGGATTCGTTTCACCCAATCCCATGGTCGGTGCAGTAGTTGTAGCTCCCGATGGCCGCATCATCGGAGAAGGATGGCATAGAAAATTCGGAGGACCCCATGCCGAAGTTAATGCAATGGCATCAATACATCCCGAAAACGAACACCTCATCAAAGACTCAACCATCTACGTCACCCTCGAGCCCTGTTCCCATTACGGCAAAACTCCCCCCTGCTCACTCCTTCTCATAAACAAGGGCATCAAGCGAGTTGTCGTAGGCTCTCCCGACCCCTTCCCTCTGGTCAGTGGCCGGGGAATCAAGATGCTACGTGAAGCCGGCATTGAAGTCATCGAAAACTTCATGCAAGAAGAATGCGACTTCCTCAACCGTCGCTTCATCACAGCCCATACCCTGTCTCGCCCTTACATACTCCTGAAATGGGCACAAAGCCGGGACGGCTACATCGCACTCAAATCCGACATATCCATGGATGCTCAGCCAGCCCAAAGCCTACTTCCAATTCAGATCTCCACCCCGGTCACCGCAGCCCTGATGCACGCCGAACGCGCCCTCTACGACGCCATCCTTGTCGGAACAAACACCGTCATAATCGACAATCCCACCCTCACCACGCGTCACTGGCCCGGCTCCGACCCCACGCCAGTCACCTTCAATTCCCCCAACCTTCCCCAGGACTCACACATCCTGAGCCGTCCCCATATTCTCCTTGACCCCTCCCTTCCCCTATCAGAAAATCTATCCAAGCTATACAAAGACCACTCCATCACATCCCTAATGGTAGAAGGAGGGGCCCGGACCCTCACCACCTTCATCACCCAAAATCTATTCGACGAACTCCGCATAGAAATCTCCAGCCAATCCATCCATAACGGACTCCTCGCCCCCTCCATCCCATCCGGCCTCACACTCCTATCAAATCATCAAACAGACTCCCACACCATCCTCACCCTCCTCCACCAATAATCCCTCCTAAGCGAAGCGCCCCCCTCTCTCCTCCTGTTCCTCCTGTCTTAAATTCCCAAGCGAAGCGCCTCCTCCTGTCCCCCTGTCTTAATTCCCAAGAGAAGCGCCCTCCTGTTCGGAGGCGCCCCGCGGGTTAAGGCCAACCGGCTGCCCCCGGCCGCAGATAAAAGCAAAGCGTCTGATGCCAAGAGAGAACGCGCGCTGAG
>CAMWXH010000167.1 GCA_947178165.1 uncultured Porphyromonadaceae bacterium
TTGACAGCTACCTTCTCGACTATCCCAACGAGGAGGTCAAGGAAGGATTCCTGAAATTATATTCGAGTTCAAGATAGACAGCAGCGCCGGGAAGGCTATGGAGCAGATAAAGAAGAAGGAATACTGGCTCCCTTACGCCGCGTCGGGGAAGGAGATCTATCTTATAGGCGCGAACTTCGACACAAGGACGAGACGCCTTGACGGCTGGGTCATAGAGAAGATGGATATGTAAGGTGGGCCTTGCCCCGGTTTCGAGGCGAGAGTAATGATGAGATACTGCAATAACGCCGAATGCGGTGGGTCGTCACGACTCACCGCATTCGAATGTTTTCCATAATACTTTACTAAACTAACCTAACATCATGAAACGATTTACTTTTCATCTATTATAACGCAATAGGAAGGAAAAAGTTTAAAAAATTGTTACTTCTTGCTCCCCTTCATCTCGGAAAGGATGAGAAGAAGGCCTGATATGGCCAATAGTAATGCTATAACGTTATTGATATTCCCTATCCAGAAGATTAGGGCGCAAAGTATGAATGTCAAACCGGTTGTCTTCATATCTATTCTTTTAATTTATTTTTTTCTATGTTTTGAATACGCCACTGTCAGCAAGATTATTCCTAAGCATGTCTGAGTTATACCTTGCACGATATCATCCTTATCGAGAATGAGCAAGATGATGCCGCAGGTTATACAAATTATTCCACATATCAATATGAATGTGGCTCCCTCTCCGGATTTACGGTAACTCATAATTTTAAAAATACTAAGATTCTTTACTTCTAAAATGCCACTAAGTTTCTTTAGGCCTAAGCGCTTCGGTCAGTTCCTCCACGCTGATGCCCAGCATCTTCATCTCTGCCTCCAATCGCGGCAAGGTCGATTCGAAAAACTCACGGCGGAGCTGCGCCCTCACTTTCTGAGGGGCGTCATCGGCAAGCGAGAACCCCATGCCGCGGCGCGAATAGATCACGTCGGCATTCTGAAGGTCTTCCATTGCTTTTAATACCGTCCGGGTATTGACTCCCAGCTCTGCCGCCAACTCACGAACAGAGGGAACCCGCGCTCCGGGCTCCCATCTGCCGTCGAGAATCAGATTGTAGGCGTGATCCACTATCTGTCGGTAGATCGGCTTATTATCAGAAAACTCTATCATTATTACTTATCTCTATTATTTTTCTCTCATTAAAAAATCCTATCGCGCTTATATTGCCTAACCTGCCATCACGCCTATAGGAATAAAGAAAAAAGCTTATAAATTCTTACGCTTGATGCTTCGGTAGGTGAGCCAGCCGGTCAGTATTATCAGCACAATTATCGTTCCCATTATGGAGAGCGTGAGGGGATTAGGCTGATTGAAATCATCGAGCATCTCGGTGACAAACTGGGAGGCAAACTTATCAGCATTCTCCTCCGTTCCGGCCAGGCCATCCTTAAGGCCGGCTAAAAAGGCATTTTCTTTAATGGCTTTAATGGCTGACACTACCCCGATAATTCCGCTAAGGATACCCATCGCAACATTGGCTACCACTACCCCGACGATACCGAACATCATGCGGTTGTGGCGTGAAGCCATAACTCCGTACAGGCATGCTAAGGCCACAAATACGCCGCTAATGATATTTATAATCCAGATCACTCCCCTGTATTGGAATCTGATCTTGTAGAGTTCAGTGACCTCGGGTGTCTGCAAGGATGGGCAGGCCATATAAATCCAGCTCGCCGCCAAGGGCAGGAGGTAAACCACGATGGGAATCACTATGAGGATATAGATGTAGTAGAATGTAAGTTTTTCGGCCGCGCTCACAGGCATCAGTCGCTCTACTATCCTTGTGTCAGGTCCCTTTGCGAAGATCAGCGGGCCACAATAGAAAAGGATAGGGATAACGGTCCATACTCCCACCATAAGGAATTTCTGAACCGCCTCGTGGGCCGGGAGCAGGCAGAGTATGAATCCAATAAGGGATATCCCGGCATATATGAGCATCTCTCCCTGAAGACGCGGCATATAGTAGAGGGCGAAGGCCCATACGCGTCGGAATGAGAATCCGGCTGTTGAAGGAATTGGCTGTGTCATGACAAAGGATTTTTAAGCTGTTTGAGCACATCGGCGCCCTTGGGTGAATGGAGGGCGGAATAGAGCAGCCGCCAGTCAACATTAGTCGGCTCTCCCTCGATGGCCGGGAAAATTGAGTTGTAATATCCTAACTGCGATTCGGAATAAAGCGCATCAGGTTCGGGCGCACGTGTCTTTTCAAAGGCTAAGCGCTCGGCAGTCTCCTCTTCTGTGCCAGCCCATAAGAGGTTCCCTCTCAGCATTATCATGGCGCCATCAAAGAGGTTTTCCAGTTCAGCTACAGTGTGGGTGGAGATGATCAGGGTCTGCTCCTCAGAGACGTTGGAGGCAATCAGCGTCTTCAAGGTCTCCTTGCTTTCAATGTCGAGGGCATTGGTGGGTTCGTCGAGAAGGAGAGTGTCAACACCCAAAGCCAAGGCGTAGGCAAGAAGGGCTTTCTTGCGTGTTCCTAAGGAAAGTTTCTTCATCGCCTCATCTCCTGTCATTCCAAACGCCTGCAGGTTCTCGCAGAAACGCTTGTGAGAAAAATTAGGATAGAAGGGGGAATGCGCCTCAGCGAATTTGCGGATAGTCTTCATTGGGAAAGAGGTGTTCTCCTCCAGGAGGAAGACCATCCCCTTTTGGGCAGGAGAGTCGGAAGCAGGGTCAGAGCCATTGATGAGCACTGTGCCGGCGGTAGGGGAGGCCACGCCTGCAATGAGATGCAGGAGCGTGGTCTTTCCCGCGCCGTTCTCCCCGGCAAGTAGGTGGATTCCCGGCTCAATGCGTCCATCGAGGCCGAGGAGCGCGGGAACCCCCTTCTTGTAGTATGAAAAAGTCAGATTATTCAGTTCGATCATGTTTACAGTGAATTACGAGGAAAGTTAAATATAGCCTTGAATCGGTAAAGCAACACGGAATTATTCGGGATTATTCTGCCGGAGTGACGGTATATCCTGCCTTGCGGAGCTGTTCGAGCAGACCTTTTTCGCCGGGAAGGTGAGCCGCTCCAACCACAACCATCAGCGACTTTGAGGGCATCTCTTTAAGAAGCTGTTTTGCCCAGTTGTCATTGCGGGTGTAGAGGATGCGTTCGTAATCCTCGGGGTCAGAATTCTCCTCGATTATGAGCTTCATGAGGCTGTCAAGGTCGTGATTCAAGTATGCTTTGGCCATGTCTATGGCGCGTTCATTCTCAGTGTTCATCTCGGAGACAGTCTTCATCAGGTCCTTCACCTGCTTTTCGATAGGGGTGCCGAAAAGCATGCCCATCTGAAATTCCATGGTCTCAAGTCCTTCCACCGGTTTGCCTAACGCCTTGGCGCGATCCTGCATCGTCTTGTCAATACCCTCCATAGGATTCAGCCCCGGGAAGATCTGCATCGCCATAGCGGCGGCAAGCTGATTGGAAATCACAGCCGGCTTAACCGGATAAAACATCTCGATAGGAACCTGACCGCCGGTGAAAGGATCGAGAGCGGCCTTCACTGCATCGAGCTGAGCAGGAGTCATCACCTTGTCGAGTGTGCTGTCGGCTGGTGCAACCTGAAATTGCTGCATAGCCATCATCGATTCCTGCGTCAGCATCTTGGCCATGTCGAGCTCGCCATAGAACTTATCGGCATTCTCAAGAGCGGGCTGAAGCTGGGTGAGGGAATCGAGGGCAGAGGGGTAAGCGAAGTGGTGCGTGCCAAGGATGTAGGTAGTGTGGGAATCACCCGGTTTCTCAACTTTCCAGAGAATCTGAGCGGAAACGGAAGAAGCGAATGTCATAACGACAAGCAGTGCCAACGAAACAATCTTTTTCATAATCATTATAGTTTATGTAGTTTAGAATTTATAGTTTTAATAACTGAGGTTTAATACCTTAATGCTTATCGTTGCAGTGATGTACCTTTCTACAACACTGCAAAGGTAGATATAAAATCCGGAATTGCAAAATCATTAACATTTCTTAACATTTAAGGGTATTAAGTCTCCTTAACAAACCTTAACATGAAATGAAAAACCAAACCTTGAACCTGGATGTTTTATAGATGAAAAGTAAATCGTTTCATGATGTTAGGTTAGTTAAGTTAAAAGTATTATGGAAAACA
>CAMWXH010000168.1 GCA_947178165.1 uncultured Porphyromonadaceae bacterium
TATCAATATTGATGTGACAAATATTGATGACAGTCCGTCAAAGCCGGCAGGGGTTGCGGGAGCGAAGGTTATGTATTTTGAACGTGTGTCGCAATCATCAAGCTTCTCAAATGTAAACGGACAGATTTCACAAACATCAAGCAGTCGTTATGTCCTCACTCTGAAAGCAACTGAGGAGGGTAAGTTTTTGTTCGGGCCGATTACGGTTGATGGGATTAAAAGTAATTCAGTGAGTTATAATATTGGAGGAAAGAATGCCTCTGCATCTCCCTCCATTGGAAGCAATGATTCATCCTCCCGTGATGATTCGGATGCCAAATCAAATAGTAACGACAAGCCGAAATTCATTGGGAAGGGTGACAGCAATCTCTTCTTGCGGGCATCTGTGAGCCAGACTAATGTGTATGAACAGCAGGCTCTTGTCTATACAGTTAAATTATACACCACTTATGATGCTATCAAATTCATTGGAGCTACAGCCGCTCCGAAATTTGACGGATTTGTAGTGGAGGAATCCAAAGATGTTTCTCGGTCGCTCACTGCCGAAACCTATAATGGCAAGACTTACGCCACCGCTGTTATTGCCCGGTATGTCATTTTCCCGCAGATGACAGGACAGCTGAAGGTCATGGGGAATACTTACACCGTGTCGGTTGACCAACGAGAATATTACCATGATCCTTTCTGGGGAAGCATGTCGTATGCTACTCCTTTGCAGCTTAATGTCACGCCCAATGATCTCATTGTGGATGTGAAGCCTCTTCCTGCCCCTAAGCCTGCCGACTTTAGCGGAGGAGTTGGCAATTTCAGAATATCATCTGAACTTAAATCTTCTGTATTTAAATCCAATACAGCAGCCTCTATCGTTTATACTGTCTCTGGAACCGGTAACTTGAAATATATTCAGCTTCCGGATCTTGCCGCCGTCTATCCGGACGAGCTGGAGGTCTATACTCCAAAGACAGATGTCCAGGCTGAGGTTGGAGGATCAAATGTATCAGGAAAGGTTACCTTTGACTATTCATTCATGCCTCTGGAAGAGGGATCCTTCAAGATTCCTCCGGTTCGGCTTATATATTTTAATCCGGAAACCGGAAAATATGAGACAGCGCAGGCGAGAGGTTATGATATCAATGTTGGAAAGGGTGAAGCTTCCGCTAAATCTCAGGTTAACCGCCCTAAGAAGTTCAATTCTTCATTGCAGGCGGTTGATGAAGATGATCTAAGGAAAGAAAGGGTTCCGATGATTTCAAGATTTGCTTATTGGCTTTTCTATATTGTTCCTTTCCTTTTGCTTCTTATTTCGGTGATTGCTTATCGCGGCTACGTGAAGAGTCATGCTGATATGATGGCATTCAACAGCAAAAGGGCCGACAAGATAGCCCGTAAACGTCTCAAGAAAGCCTATTCCTGCATGAAGAGGAATGATGCGGAAGGCTTTTATGATGAGTTGCTGATTGCTCTTTGGGGATATATGGGTGATAAGCTGAAGATGCCTACCTCTGAATTGATGCGCGATAATATCCGGTCAGTATTGGAATCTAAAAATGTTGGCGACAAGGTTATCGATGGTTTCATATCTTTGCTCGATACTTGTGAGTTTGCCAAGTATTCACCAGAAGGTGGTAAATCGGGAATGAATGCAACCTATGACTCTGCTGTCAAGGAAATCAATGATGTGGAGGATGCTTTTAAGAAAGGAGGTAAAAAATGAAGAGGAGAGTAATATGGCTTTTGGCTTTTCTTGTTTCAACGGTTTTCAATTTTTTTGCCTCTCCGCTTGATGAGGCCGCGGGTGCATACGAGAAAGGAGACTATGGGAAAGCTATTGAAATTTACGAAAATATTTCAAAGGAGAAAGGGATTTCAGCTGCGTTGTTGGCAAACCTTGGTAATGCATACGTTAAAGCCGGTGATTACGGGCATGCTATGCTATGTTATCAGCGTGCTCTGCGGTTAAATCCTGCCAATAGCGAAGTGAAAGATAATATAGCCTATCTCGTTTCAAAGATTGATGATAATAACAAAGCGGAGGCTAAAGGGAAGAAAGTGAGTGTAGTGGCCGAAGACAAACCATTTTTTACAAGTGTGCGAAGATATATATCCTTTGCCAACACCTCCAATTCATGGGCATTATGGGCAGGCATAATGTTCGTCATTACGTGTGCTTGTGCCGCAATATATATTTTCACTTCCAATGTCCTGATGCGAAAAATAGGTTTCTTTGGTGGCTTTATTGCATTGGGCATATCTCTGATAACCCTTATTTTTGCTTTTGTAAGCTATTCGGATAGAAATAAGGATATCGAAGGTGTGGTTATGGCTTATAAAGTGAATCTTTATTCCGAACCCTCTTCCTCTTCAAAGCCGGGTGCTAATGCCCTCACACGTGGAACCCTTTTGGAGATCATTGATGAGGAATCCTCTGACGATGATTCTAATAAATGGTATAAAGTGCGCCTCAATTCTGATTATTCCGGATGGATAAATGCTTCAGATTTTGAAGTCATAAGGTAAGTCAAAACCTTCATGAAGCGGGCAAATTGCATTATATGTTGCATAACACCATTAAATAAAGTTGGAATTTCTTTGTATATATAAAAAGAATTGCTAACTTAGCAAAAGAATAAATAAACCACATTTCTTTAGAATCCTTTGATGGAGATAATAGAGAGATGATTAATCAAATAATTCAATAACCCCAAAATATAAAAACCATGAGCAAGACGATAACCTTCAACGAGCTCCGTAGGCTGAAAGACAGTCTCCCCGATGGCTCAACCCATCGTATCGCAGATGAACTCAATGTCACCGTTCAGACAGTACGTAATTATTTCGGTGGTGCAAACTATCAGTTTGGCAAGAATGCCGGTTTGCATATCCAGCCCGGTCCTGACGGTGGCATCGTTGTTTTGGATGACACTACTATCTATGATATGGCTGTGAAGATCCTTGAGGAGCATAACGCAGCTGAGAAGAAATAATGAAGTCTTGAAGCTTCAGTCGTAAACTTTTGAACTATGGATGAAACAAAAAATCTCATTACACTTGTCATACATACCCCCGAAAGGGCCGGAATCTTGAAGAATATTCTGGAAAGTCACGGTTTGAAAGTTGTGCTTGAAGATTTTTTTGTTTCAAAATCTACTCTCAGAGTGGCGGAAAGAGTGAAAATTAATCCTGATGACCTCCCTCTGGCTTTAAAGATTATTGAAAGTGGCGATAATTATTCGGCCGCTTCGATTGCAATGAAAATGGCGGGAATGAGTGGTAATCTGCTCATCCCCGTCGATTTTTCCGATTCAAGTCTTCTGTCGGTAAAGATGGGGTTCTCTCTTGCTCGTCGGTTGAGCATTCACCCTGTGTTGATGCATGCTTTTGTCGCTCCGCTTTTCTCTCCCGGTAATCCGATTTCAGAACAGCTTTCCGGTAACCCGGAAGATTACCTTGAACAGGCTATGGAGGAGACGGTGGCCGTTAAAGATTTGAGAATGGCCGCTCAGAAGAAGATGAAGTCATTCAAGGATAAGATCGTTGCTCTCCAGCACGACGGTGAAATTCAAGATTGTCAATTCTCAACGTCAATTCTTGAAGGCGTGCCTGAAGAGGCCATTCTGAACTATTGTTCGGAAACTCCACCTATGTTGGTTGTGATGGCAACCAGAGGAATTGAAAAGAAAGAGGAGGAGCTGATTGGCAGTGTCACGGCCGAAGTCCTTGATTCGTGTCGGGTTCCGGTCCTTACTGTGCCCGATAATCATGATGGACTGACGATCAAGGATATCAAGCGCCTGATGCTCTTCTGCAACATAGATCAGCACGATGTTCTGGCGGTTGACGCCTTGATGCGCATGTTTGATTATCCTGTTTGTGAGATTACTCTTGTGCCTGCTGTTGAAAAACGTAAGGCTGTTTCTAAGGATAAGCTGGAAGAATTATGCGCATACTTCAATGACAATTTTCCCTCGGCTAAATTTAATGTAAGGATTCCTGACAGTAAGGAATACCGGAAGGAAATTGACGGCATAATCAATGATGATAAGATACAGATGCTGATTGTCCCGAATAAGAAAACTAATATTTTCAGCAGGATCTTTCATCCCACGATGGCTCACAGGTTCTTATTTGAAAGAGATATGATGATGCTGGCC
>CAMWXH010000169.1 GCA_947178165.1 uncultured Porphyromonadaceae bacterium
TATAAAAAAAATGATTAATTTTGTGTTTTGGAATCGCCATAAGATTATACAGCCCATACAGGTAAATATTCTACATACAGGTCTTTATCGGCGATTAATAAGAAAATAGGAAATGCAAGGAGACGATAAGATTATCCCGATCAATATTGAATCGGAAATGAAAAGCGCCTACATTGATTATTCGATGTCGGTAATTGTGTCGCGTGCCCTTCCCGATGTTAGAGACGGTTTCAAGCCGGTTCATCGCAGGGTTTTGTTTGGAATGAATGAACTTGGCAACACCTTTTCAGGCGACACTAAGAAATCTGCCCGTATTGTAGGCGAAGTGATGGGTAAGTATCACCCCCACGGAGATTCATCCATATATCTGACAATGGTGCGTCTTGCCCAAGAATGGTCATTGCGTTATCCGCTTGTATTCGGACAGGGCAATTTCGGTTCAATCGACGGCGACTCTCCTGCGGCTATGCGTTACACTGAGGTGAAGCTTGCCCGCATGGGAGAAGAGATGTTGGAGGACCTTGATAAAGACACCGTTGACTTCGTTCCGAACTTCGATAACACTCTTACCGAGCCTGCGGTGCTTCCCACGCGTATCCCTAATCTCCTTGTGAACGGAGCGTCGGGTATTGCTGTCGGAATGGCAACCAATATGCCTCCTCACAACCTTACCGAATCGCTCAATGCTTCTCTTGCGCTGATCGATAACCCAGATATCGACATTCCGGGATTGATGGAACATATCAAGGCTCCCGACTTCCCTACCGGTGGCGAAATCTTCGGAATACAAGGCGTCAGGGATGCCTTTGAAACAGGTCGAGGAAGGATTGTAGTTAGAGCGAAAGCTGAGATTGAGAGCGAAGGATCAAGCGACCAGATTGTAATTTCAGAAATTCCTTATGGCGTGCTTAAGGCCGATCTGGTGAAAAGCATTGTCAATCTTGTTGAAGAAAAGAAAATCGACGGCATTGCAGATGTGACAGATACATCTGCAAGAGGAAAGATAAATATTGTTATTGAGATTAAGCGTGATGCCAATGCAAGGGTCGTGCTGAACAAACTCTTCAAGATGACTCAATTGCAGACATCTTTTAGCGTCAATAACGTTGCCCTCGTAAATGGTCGCCCCAAAACTCTCAATCTTAAGGAGCTCCTTCAGGCATTCGTTGACCATAGGCACGATGTGGTGATACGCCGAACAAGATATGAATTGAAGAAAGCTGAAGAGCGCGCCCATGTGCTTAAGGGATTGATGATTGCATGTGATAACATTGATGAAGTTATCCACATAATCCGTCATTCTTCCACTACCGAAGAGGCTCGTCAGAAACTTGCTGAACGCTTCGAATTGGATGAGATCCAGACTCGTGCGATTGTTGAAATGCGTCTCCGCCAGCTCACCGGCCTGGAAATGGAGAAATTGCGTGCGGAGTATGACGACTTGATGAAACTTATCGCTCACCTCAATGATATCCTTACTAACGACGATGTATGCAAAGAGGTGATGAAATCAGAACTTATTGAAGTAAGGGATAAATATGGTGATGAGCGACGCACTCTTATCCGTTACGAATCAAGCGAATTCAATGATGAGGATATGTATCCGGATGACCCCATGATTATAACTATCTCTCATCTTGGCTACATCAAGCGTACGGCATTAAGCGAATTCCGTGCTCAGCATAGAGGCGGCGTAGGTGCAAAAGGTGGAAACACTCGCGACCAGGATTTCATTGAGCATATTTATCCTGCCACCAACCATAATTATATGCTCTTCTTCACCGAGAAAGGACGTTGCTATTGGCTCAAAGTTTATGAGATTCCGGAAATGGCAAAGAATTCCAAGGGACGTGCAATACAGAATCTCCTGAATATTGACTCCGACGATCGTGTCAATGCCTTTATCCGTGTTAACGGCCTTAATGATGAAGAGTATATCAATTCTCACAATCTTATCTTTGCCACAAAGAAAGGAATCATAAAGAAGACTGTTCTCGAGCAGTATTCTCGTCCTCGTGCCAATGGTGTCAATGCAATCATTATCCGTGAGGATGATGAGGTGATACAGGTACGCCTCACAAATGGCAATTCAGAAATCATCCTTGCCAACCGTGAGGGTAATGCCATTCGTTTCCATGAAAGCAAAGTGCGTCCGATGGGAAGAATGTCAACTGGAGTGAAGGGTATGACTCTTGAAGGTGACGATGAGATCATCGGCATGATAACCATGACCGGAAAGGAAGATGAAACGGTTATGGTTGTGTCTGAAAAAGGATATGGCAAACGCTCTCCGCTTGAGGATTATAGAATCACAAATAGAGGTGGCAAGGGTGTCAGGACTTTGAATATAACTGAGAAGACCGGCAAATTGGTTGCAATCAAAAATGTCAACGATCAGAATGACCTTATGATCATCAATCAAAGTGGCATCACTCTACGTCTGGCTGTTTCTGATGTTCGCGTAATGGGCCGTGCAACTCAAGGTGTCAAGCTTATCGACCTCACTAAACGTGGCGATACGATTGCATCTGTTTGCAAGGTGGATCATGATCCTGAAGAAGAGATTGAAGAGGAGATGGAAGCCCAGGCAATATCTCAAGCTCCCGTTATTGAAAATGAAGTAGAAATTATTTCATCTGATGCAACGGAAGAATTAAACTCTGATGAACAGGAAGTGTCTAACGAAAAGGACTAATGTAAAATTTAACCAAAAACTATCATAATCTATGAAAAAAATCTTGACAGTCGCACTCTGTTCAATGGCCGTTTGTTCATTGAATGCGCAGAAAGTAAATGTCGATGCCGCCAAAAAGCTTGCCGGCAAAATCGATAAGGTTGAAGAGGCCAGAGCCTTGATTAATGAAGCTAAGGCCAATGATGAAACAAAAAATGATCCCAATACATATTTCATTGCCGGAAAAATCGAGTTTGACGCTTTCGACAAAGCCGCTGCAAAGCAAAAGATTAATCCCAATGACAAGGATGTCAATCCTTTGAATATGGCTGAGCAAGTTGTCAACGGATATAACAACATGATTCAGGTTTTTCCGCTCGACACTCAGGATCCGAAGGCAAAGCTTTCTAACGATGCTAAGAAGAAGATTAATGGTCACTTTGAAGACTACACCAATGCTGCCGTGACTTTCTATAATGAAAAGAAATTCTATCCGGAAGCTTACACTGCATTTATGATTGCCGGAACTCTTCCTAAGAGTGAGCTCGCTGATAAAGTTGTTGCCGCCTTCCCTGATTCGTTAGTAAACCAGTCATTCTTTAATGCAGGTTTGTGTGCCTACTCTGGAAATGCTGTTGAGGAGGCTGCAAACGCATTCAAAATGGGACGTATGAATAATTCTGACAACGAGCAGAATTATATCTACGAAATCGCTTGCTGGCAGTATCTCGCTTCTAACGACTCTACCAAAGAGGCCGTTGCTAAGCGTGAAATCGATGAAATTGCCAAAGCCGGATATGCTAAATTTGGAATGGATCAGCCCGTTTTCTTCAACAATCTCATCAACTCTCTTGTAATGGATGAGAAAATGGATGATGCCCTTGCATT
The DNA here is from genome assembly GCA_947178165.1 of uncultured Porphyromonadaceae bacterium. Classification (GTDB taxonomy): domain Bacteria; phylum Bacteroidota; class Bacteroidia; order Bacteroidales; family Muribaculaceae; genus Lepagella. The sequence goes on from CAMWXH010000169.1 coordinate 3,563, forward strand.
GATTAACTCACAGCTCCAGAAGACTCCCGATTCTGCAAATCTCTATGGCCTTCTTGGTTATGTAAACGACCGCAAGGGGGATGACGATGCTTCAGTTGATGCATACAGAAAGGCTGCCTCAATGGATAATGTCGATGCAGAAACCCTTAAGAATGTTTGTAAAAAACTCTTCAAAGTAGGCGTGGCAAAACGTGAGAATCTTGATCCCAACGATGCGGCTGCAAAACAGGCTCTCAAGGCTGATTATTTTGAAGCAGCCAAAAATGTTGCCCTCAAAGCAAAACAGATGAGTCCCGACACAACAAGCGACCTTGACTATGTGATTGAGAACATTGATTATGCTCTTGACTCATATTTCAAATAAGAATCCAATTAGTAATTTTATAAGGAGGAGGAAATATCAAATATTTTCTCCTCTTTTTTATATAAAATCTATCAATTTCTTCTATTAATGAAAAAAATTTTTTAACTTTGCAAATGAATTGCAGAGTATGTTAT
>CAMWXH010000170.1 GCA_947178165.1 uncultured Porphyromonadaceae bacterium
AACGCTGACCACCGAACTGAGCCTTACCTCCAAGAGGCTGCTGAGTGATGAGTGAATAGGGACCGATGGAACGAGCGTGCATCTTATCCTCAACCATGTGGCCGAGCTTAAGCATATAAATCACGCCCACAGTTGCAGGCTGGTCGAAACGGTCGCCTGTGCCTCCATCATAAAGATAGGTCTTTCCATAACGGGGAACACCCGCCTTGTCGGTCCATTCATTCAGATCGTCAAGAGAAGCTCCATCAAAAATAGGAGTAGCAAATTTCTCGCCAAGTTCTCTTCCTGCCCAACCGAGAACAGTCTCAAAGATCTGTCCAAGGTTCATACGGGAGGGCACACCCAGAGGGTTAAGGCAGATGTCAACCGGAGTTCCATCTTCAAGGAATGGCATATCTTCCTGGCGAACTACACGCGATACGATACCCTTGTTACCGTGACGTCCTGCCATCTTATCACCGACACCGATCTTACGCTTCTTGGCGATATAAACTTTTGCCATCTGCATGATGCCGGAGGGAAGCTCGTCTCCGATAGTGATATCGAATTTCTTTCTGCGAAGCTCACTGTCAATCTCCTTGCTCTTGCGCAGATAATTGGTGATAAGGGTTGCCACCATATTATTGATGCGTTCATCGTTGGTCCAGTTGCTGAGATTGATTGTCTCATAATCAATGGTAGCGAAATTCACATCACTGAAATGCTGGCCTTTCGGGATAATGTCAACACCTATGAAGTCTTTTACACCCTCCGATACATATCCCTTGAGCAAAGTGCGCATCTTCTCAAGCATCACAGCCTTGAGATCTGCCTGCTTCTCTTCATATTCCTCATCGAGGATCGGGAGCTGGGCATTTGCACTATTACGCGTGGTGCGAGTTTTAACCGCACGTGAGAAAAGGTTGGTTCCAATCACAACGCCCTTCAACGAGGGAGAAGCCTTGAGTGAAGCATCCTTAACGTCGCCGGCTTTGTCACCGAAGATGGCACGAAGCAGTTTCTCTTCAGGCGTGGGATCGCTTTCGCCCTTAGGCGTGATCTTACCGATCATTATATCGCCCGGCACTACATGAGCACCTACACGGATTATACCTCTCTCGTCAAGATCCTTTGTGGCATCTTCACTCACGTTAGGAATATCGGAAGTTAATTCCTCCATTCCTCGCTTGGTTTCGCGAACTTCAAGAGTATATTCGTCAACGTGGATGGAAGTGAGGATATCCTCACGAACCATACGCTCATTAAGCACGATAGCATCCTCGTAGTTATAACCTTTCCAGGGCATGAACGCCACCTTAAGGTTACGTCCCAAGGCAAGCTCACCCTTCTCAGTGGAGTAGCCTTCGGTAAGTATGTCACCTTTCTCTACGCGCTGTCCTTTCTCACAGATGGGACGGAGGTCGATGGTTGTGCCTTGGTTGGTTCTGCGGAACTTAGGAATCTTATATTCCTTCACCGAAGGTTCGAACTCAACGAATTCCTCATCTTCCGTGCGGTCATACTTGATCCTGATCACAGTTGCATCAACAAACTCAATCACACCGGGGCCTTCTGCCATGATTTGTGTGCGCGAGTCGCGAATAAGCTGGCCTTCAATGCCGGTGCCGACAATAGGAGCCTCACTGCGAAGCAAAGGAACGGCCTGGCGCATCATGTTAGAACCCATGAGCGCACGGTTAGCATCATCATGCTCAAGGAAGGGAATCAAGGATGCCGCGATTGATGCAATCTGAATTGGGGAAACATCCATCAATTCAAGGTCAGTGGGAGGAACAATCGGGAAGTCGGCATCAAGACGAGCCTTTACTTTCGGATTAATGAAAGTTCCATCATCGTTAACAGGAGCATTACCCTGAGCGATAGTCTTTCCTTCCTCAATCTCAGCCGTGAGATAGACCACGTTATCATTATTCAAGTCAACCTTGCCGTTTTCCACCTTACGGTAGGGAGTTTCGATGAATCCGAGGTTGTTGATCTTCGCATATACACAGAGAGACGAAATCAGACCGATGTTCGGACCTTCAGGAGTCTCAATAGGACAAAGGCGACCATAGTGAGTATAGTGAACGTCACGAACCTCGAAGCCGGCGCGTTCACGCGAAAGACCGCCGGGGCCTAACGCCGACATACGGCGTTTATGTGTAATCTCGGCAAGAGGATTCGTCTGGTCCATGAACTGCGACAAAGCATTCGTGCCGAAGAATGTGTTTATCACTGCCGAGATAGTTTTGGCATTGATAAGATCGATCGGAGTGAACACCTCGTTATCACGCACATTCATCTTCTCACGGATAGAACGGGAGATACGGGCGAGACCAACACCGAACTGATTATATAATTGTTCGCCAACAGTGCGCACACGGCGGTTGCTCAAATGGTCGATATCATCGACATCACTCTTGGCGTTGATAAGTTCAATAAGATATTTGATGATAGCTATAATATCTTCACGCGTGAGGACCTTGACATCCATCGGAGTGTCAAGACCAAGCTTTTTGTTGATTCTGTAACGTCCCACCTCACCGAGGTCATATCTTTTCTCGGAGAAGAAGAGGTTTTGAATCACCTCACGTGCTGACTGCTCATCTGGTGGCTCAGCGTTGCGAAGCTGGCGATAGATGAACTGCACGGCTTCAATCTCAGTGTTTGTGGGATCCTTCTGAAGCGTGTTGAAGATGATGCTATAATCAATGGCGCTGACATTCTCCCTCTCAAGAAGGATTGTCTTGACACCCGACTCAAGTATAGCATCAATGTTATCTTCAGTGATTTCATTGCCACGATCCACAACAAGAGTGTTTCGCTCGATGGAAACAACCTCGCCGGTGTCTTCATCCACAAAATCCTCCTGATATGAATTCATCACACGTCCGGCAAGCTTACGGCCAATCGCATTCTGGAGATTAGTTCTTGTAACTTTAACCTCGTCGGCAAGGTCAAAGATCTGTATGATATCCTTATCCGACTCAAGGCCGATGGCACGCAACAAAGTAGTGACCGGAAGTTTCTTCTTGCGGTCGATGTAGGCATACATCACATTGTTGATATCGGTAGCAAACTCAATCCAGCTTCCTCTGAATGGGATGATACGGGCTGAGTAAAGCTTAGTGCCGTTAGCATGAGTGCTTTGACCGAAAAATACACCCGGCGAACGATGGAGCTGAGACACAACAACGCGTTCTGCTCCATTGATGATAAAAGTGCCTTGCTCAGTCATGTAAGGGATCGGGCCAAGATACACATCCTGGATGGTGGTATCAAAATCCTCGTGATCAGGGTCTGTACAATAGAGCTTAAGCTTTGCTTTGAGTGGCACACTATATGTTAGGCCGCGACGCAGGCATTCATCAATTGAATAGCGTGGGGGATCGATATAATAATCAAGAAACTCCAACACAAAGTTATTCCTGGTGTCGGCAATAGGAAAATTCTCTGCGAACACCTTATAAAGGCCCTGATTCTTTCTCTGCTCAGGGGGAGTGTCAAGCTGGAGGAAATCCTTAAACGATTTCAACTGAACTTCAAGGAAGTCAGGAAAAGGAAGAGGATTTTTTATCGACGCGAAGTTTACGCGCGGTTTTTCGGTTAAATTTACTGACATTGGGAAAAAGTTATTAATACACTTCTCTCACAAAATACGTGCCCGGCATTGTTAACAAGTATTTAAATGGGCCGGATAATTATTAAATAAGGAAAAATTTATATCCTGCGCCCGCGAAATTGCCGGCAGTTGCTAAAAATAAGTCACCCGGCAGAGATAAAATCCCTCAGATGACTTTAATATGCAAATAGGTTAAGAACGACACGTATCGTGCGTTCTTAACCTACAGATAGATTAAGTCGAATATTATTTGAGCTCAACTTCAGCAC
>CAMWXH010000171.1 GCA_947178165.1 uncultured Porphyromonadaceae bacterium
ATTAATGGTATCACTAAAATATTTTTTATGAAAAAACTGTTTACAATTTTAGCTGGAGCTTCAATGCTTTTCAGCGGACTTGCGGCGGAAAAGCCAACCAATGATGCCTTCTATATTGTGGGTAACATGAATGGATGGAGTACTCCTACAGATGATGAGTTACCCGGGTGGGAATACAAACTGACCGACGAGGATGGCGACGGAGTCTTTACCGGTAGCTTTGAGCTGACAGAAGCCCCCATCTTTAAGCTATTTTCAGGCGCAGGCGGATGGAATGATGCTGTATATTTCGGCTATGATTCAAGTATTGTTCTTCTAAAAGAGCCTAAGACCATCACACTGTTGCCGGGATATGGATCAACGAATATAGAAATAATGAATTGGGTTCCCGGTGTGTTCACGTTATCGGCAGAATGGGTGCAGCGAGAAGATGAATCTTGGTTTCCGAAATTGACTATGTCGGGTTCAAATCAGCCGGAAAAATTAGAGAAGCCCACGAACACAGCCTTCTATCTGGTTGGCGAGATGACGGGTTGGGAGATGCCGACAGCAGCAAACGCCGCTGATTGGAAATATAAACTTACTGACGAAGATGGTGACGGAGTGTTCACCGGCAGTTTTGAGTTAACAAAAGCTCAGAATCAATTTGCCATCTTTTCCGAGCCCGATGCAAATTGGGGTGATAGCTCGATTTTTGGAAACGGAGCGCCGCATTACCTATTCAGTAGCGAAGACTACTCTTTCGATTTATTTTCTAACAGCACTACCATTACTTTAGCAAACTGGGAGGGGGGTATATTGAATATGAGCATTGTATGGGAGGAGAATGCGAATTTAGATTTTTGGGCTCCGAAAGCAACTCTTAATGCTCCGAATCAACCGAAAAAACCGGAAGTTCCCGAAGTTTACGTTATAGGTGATTTTAATAATTGGCAGTATCCCACAGCCAATGCCTTAAACGGAGCAGTTCGATTAACTGAAAGCACTGAATATCCAACGGGGTATATTATAAACGAAATTCGTGATTGGGATGCTGTTTCTCAGAGTAAGTTTGCGTTTTGCAAGAAAGATAAAGATAGCGGTAATTTCTTAGTATTCAATGGTAAAAATAATGTTCCGTTCACATTATACAGCTTTAAAAAAGAGAACGGCAAGACTTTTCCGAATTATATTACAAATGGAGAATTTATAGCAACGTCATCTCCGGCAGACTATTCCTTCACTCTTAAAGATTGGCAAGGCGGCAAAATCGATTTTTATTTCGAGTCTCTTTTCTCAGGTGAAGAATTTATAGGAATGGGTGGAGAAGATACAAAAATTATGCCCGATCCGGCACCGCTGTATATTATTGCGGAATATAATGGAACAAAAGAGAAATATCCTGCCGAATGGTTTAATGTAGAGAATTATTATAATTTCAATGTTTGGGCACGGGGGGAGAATGTTTCCATTATTATATCCACAGAGGATAGCTTGACTCCCGATCCGGCAAATTGCTATGGTATAGAGACAGCACTCTCGGAAGCAGGGTTGAATTATAATAACAGAAATCAGCTATTTAGCCTGGTTAAGGGTGGAAAGCCATTTTCCATGGATTTTTATCCCTATTCAGGAACACTGACAGCGTATATTAATTATCCCACTTCAACAGTCAATGTAAGGCTTGATTATTACGGAGGCCCGATTGTGGCGGATCATGTGTATGTTTGTGGCGACGTATCTACAGGACCTGATGGTGAATATAATAATTTCCTTGCTCCCAGCTCCGCTAATCAGGAAGTATATGATCAATATTGGAGTCTTAAAGATGAAGGGAACGGTATTTTCACAGGGTTGTACTATATTCCGATTAAAGTTTTAGATCCGGAGTATTCTTATGATCTACCTCAGTTCCGCTTTTTCACTGAACTCCTTGGATGGACTTCGGAAGCAAGTTTAGGTTCCGCAGAGGATGACTTTTTCTGTCTCCCTGCCGACCTTGACGAAGGCCCCAAAACCTTCACTATCGTGCATCCGGGACTCGGTAACTGGGGTGCTAATTTGCCGACATCGGATAAGCCATTTAATTGGGAAGCTAACTGGGTGAAGATGACAGTCGATTGTAATGCAAATAAAGTTACTTTTGAACTGATACCTGCCGGAGTGGAGGAGATTGGATCGGAAACTGACGCTATAGAAAGCTGGTATAACCTCCAGGGCATTAAGATTGAGAAGCCCGAAAAGGGATTATACATACATATTGTTAACGGAAAGTCGAAAGTCCAATATGTTAGATAATCATATATAGCACGAAAAATAATGGCAAATCATTTGATTTGCCATTATTTTTTAGCACATATATGAAAGTGGAACGAGCTCTAAAGTTCCGCTTCCTTGAGTTTCTCCGCATTCTCTGCAACTATGAGCTGGTCTATGCACCCCTGAATGTCACCATCCATAAATGCCGAGAGGTTATAGATGGTATAGTTGATCCTGTGATCAGTGATGCGTCCCTGCGGATAGTTGTAAGTTCGGATCTTGGCCGACCGGTCGCCGGTGCTGACCATGGTCTTTCTTCTCGAAGCAATGTCGTCGAGATATTTCTGATGCTCCTTGTCATATATGAATGTGCGCAACCTCGAAAGGGCTCTCTCCTTATTCTTGGGCTGGTCGCGCGTTTCGGTACACTCTATTAAAATCTCCTCCACAACACCCGTGTTGGGATTCTTCCAATTGTAGCGCAACCTCACTCCCGACTCCACCTTATTCACATTCTGGCCTCCGGCACCTCCCGAACGGAAAGTATCCCATTTTATCTCCCCCTCATGGATCTCCACATCAAACTCTTCAGCTTCAGGGAGCACTGCCACAGTGGCCGCCGATGTGTGGACGCGTCCTTGTGTCTCAGTGGCAGGGACACGTTGAACGCGATGAACACCGCTCTCATATTTCATTGTGCCATACACACCCTCGCCGGTAAGGTTGAACACTATCTCCTTGAAACCGCCCGACGCGCCTTCCGATACGGATGAGACAGACAATTGCCACCCTTTAGATTCGGCATATTTCTGATACATGCGGAAAAGGTCGCCGGCAAAAAGGGCAGCTTCATCGCCGCCTGTCCCTCCGCGGATTTCGACCACAGCGTTCTTGGCATCGTCAGGATCGGCCGGAATCAGCAGAACCTTGATCTCCTCCTCCACTTCCGGAAGGCGTGCGGTTGCCGAATCGAGCTCCTCACGAGCCATAGATCGAAGCTCCTCATCGTTTTCAGTTGCGATAATCTCCTTCGACTCCTTGATTGTATCTAATAGCGAGCTATATCTGTTCTTAGCCTTTATTATCTCCTCCAAATCGTGATACTCCTTGGTGAGTTTAACATATCTTTTCTGATCGGCTATCACTGCAGGATCGGTGATGAGCGTGGAAATCTCCTCAAACCGTCCGTCAAGACCGTCAAGACGCTCAAGTAGGGTGTTGTCAGCCATATATAAATTGAATAAGAGTGATTAAAAGAATGTGCTGAAAGCTTCCGGCAAGACTCCGTGTGGGGGTCACGAATCTAAAAGCACTGCAAATTTACAAAATAAATCTAAAAAACTTGGTAAATTCTTGAAATAGCATTAACTTTGCAGACGGAAAAGGAAAATCCCGATCCAAAAAAATCAAATACGTTTATAACGGCAAGTTTATGGCAACAAAAATCAGATTACAGCGTCATGGCCGCAAGGGCTACGCTTTTTATCCTATTGTAGTCGCCGATAGCAGGGCACCACGAGATGGTAGATTTATTGAAAGGATAGGTTCTTATAATCCGAACACTAATCCTGCTACAATAAGT
>CAMWXH010000172.1 GCA_947178165.1 uncultured Porphyromonadaceae bacterium
ATATTAACAGCATCGAAAAGCGACTCCATCGAAATTTTTTTAGCAATGAATAGACATTCGCTGCTATCAACACCCTGCCTGTTGATGTAGGTGGAAGCCGGAGAATTTACACTATATTTAGCCTCGATGATTATGTCGCGGTATTCACAATGTATTACCACATCTGGTTCAACAAAATTTGTATTAGAAGTTTCATCAGCAGGCCAATGAGGCCAAAATTCAAAGCTAAGAATAGAGCCATTATTTAGCGGGAGAATGTTTCCACAAGCTCGGTTCACAACCTTATAAAAGATTTGATCCGGAAGCAACAACAATCCCCCTACTATGGAAGATGTCTTAGGATCTTCGTTCGTATCCTTTGAATGAAGCGTACTGAATATCATTTCTTTAGAAGAACCTGTTATTTGTAATTTATACTTGAATTTACGCAATTCGCGCACTTGCTTTGCAAATATAATGAATTAAATAATCATCCACAACGTGCCAACGCTTTCCTCGTGCAAATTTATAGGTGAGAAAGGAAACATTGTTTCCGAACGAGAAAAAAGCTGTCATCCCGAATTGATTAGTATTCGGATTTTATTTAGTGGTGAGAGGCTTGAAAAATTCAGATTTAATTAGTAATTTTACAGCCGGATACCCTTCACTCGGTTATCTTATTTTACTGATTAAATTATATTAAGTATGTTGTCTCTACCTTGGTACTCGTATCTTCCCCTTGCAGGCGGTGTGATCGGTGCTTTAATCGGCAATTATTACCACAAAAAGGATAAGGCCAGAAATAGGAAAGAAATAAGGAAATAATTGGTTAAGGGTAGTGTTCCCTTTCTTTAATCTCTTTAATTCCTATGCTTCAAGATGCTTTAGCAGCTCTTCGGCCGACATAGCCTCCATCTTTGAAAACGCGAAAAGTTTCTTCCCTAAATCCTTGAATGATGCTCCGACATGATAGACGGAATCATCAATGATAAGGAAACGGTCGTGCGCCTTGCGGTAAGTCTTTATTTCAATCGGTGCATATTGAGCATTATGACGTTCTAAGTCTTGTCGTAGCGTCCGGCTGAGTGATGGCGTAAAGATAGTGGCAGTTACTCCCTCATCACGTTTGTCAAGCTGACGAAATACAGAATCGTCTATATAATTATCCACCATAACGACACGGTTCTTGGCACTGCGTATGAGATCGCACATAAGAGTGTAGCCATCAAATATCTGTCCGTCAAAGAATATTCCTTCACGGGGAGGAAGTGATGCCCTGACAAAGAAATCCATCCGATTGCTCAGTTCCTTTATCTGGTTGTCATGTTCGGAAAGCCTGTGATCAATCCGATTCTCCATATGCATTAATCGCTGATTGATACTGTAGCCCCTTAATAGATAGTCTTTCAATATTTTGTTAGCCCATTGACGGAAGAGGGTAGCGTTCTTGCTGTTTACCCTATATCCCACAGATAATATAGCATCAAGGTTATAATACTTTGTGGTATAGCGTTGGGTGCCATCGTTACCCATATGTTCCAAAATGGAACATGTGCTATTCTCCTCTAATTCACCTGATTTATATATATTTGCAAGATGCTTTGTTATGGCTGGACGTTTAGTGCCGAACAAATCGGCAATCTGCTGTTGTGTAAGCCACACAGTCTCATTCTCCAGGCGGACTTCAAGCTTCACGGTGGAGTCCGGCTGGTAAAGTATTATCTCATTCTCATGCGATGATGGAGCAAATGGTATGGGCGTATTGTCGTTCATAATGCAAAATTAACACAAAATCTTACATTATGGTAACATGCATCAGATAATTCACCGAAAGAGTTCACTGCATTTTTTTTCTTCTGTAAGGAACTTTTCAATCAAAATTGCTACTAACTTTGTAGAAAAAAGACTGGATAACTTTGAAAAAAGAAACAGATGTGGAATAATCCGGATTATAATAAATCCTTTACCGCCATGGTGAGACGATGTGAAAAGATAATTTTCACTGTCTGTTTCTTTTATACCACAAGCGAAGTGCCTTTTGATGATATAAGGCAGGAAGTCTTGATTTCGTTATTCAATGGTTATCGTAATTTTCGACAAGAGTGTTCGGAGTCAACATGGGTATATAAGGTGTGCATAAATACCTGTCTGTTTGCACTAAGGAAACTATCAACAAAACAAAAGACCATCTCTTTTGATGAGTTGCCTGAAATTCATTTTCAGGATGACAGTGATGAAGAATCAAAGGAAAAATTGGAATGGCTTTACTTTACGATAAGCCAACTTAACCCTATGGATAAGGCTTTGATATTGATGTGGCTTGATGAGTTGAGTTATGAAGAAATTGCCTCAAATATGGGCATTCCGAGAAATACTGTCGCATCACGTCTTTATCGGATAAAAGAAAAACTTTCGTCAAGAAAGGAGGGATGAATATGGAACTTGAAGAATTAAGAAGGACATGGCACTCCGTCAACCCTCACGTTGATTTACAAATAAATGGCGAGGAGGCAAACAAAATATTCATAAATAAAAATGATATAAAGTCAAGGCTTTTGAAGAGAGCCTTGTGGGAAGGCACATTCACTGTGTTTGGCATTGTGCTAATGGCTCTTTCTCCAATTTGGTCACCTCTGAAATTTCCATATTGGTGGTTAGTAATTTTTTGCATGACTCTATTCATTGCCAATATCTGTGGTATCAAGATATACCGTTCTATTAAGGCTACTAATCTATGGGAAAATACGCACAAAGAGATTTTGATAACCGTCATATCAATCAAAAAACTGTATCGCAATATTGAACTTGCGACGGCAGTTGTGGTAATTCCCTTGATGATATGGTTGTCGCTCTCTCCATTGTTTATACACAATTGGAGAATGTATTTCACATGGATCCTTACAATAATGGGATTTGCCCTTGAATACCTGTGGTATAATAGCAATATAAAGAAAATTAATGAACTTGTAAATTGGGAAAAAGAATTATGAAAAAAATCCTGAAATTTTAGCTATTTTTGTAAGCATCTTGGGTGTCTTCGTCTGTGCTTGCAATTACACTTCAAATGCCCCATCTGAAGTCGGCGTTGACAAAGACGTTATAGTCGCAATCTACTCAACTATTGATAGGGGTGGCTCGGTGGATACGGTTTCACCTTGTCTTATGAAGGAAACCGTCCACATCTCAGGGTTGCTTCATTATCCCGAAGATGAAGGAATAACCATGCCGTTCCTCCTTTCTGATTCCATTAGGTATGCAGAAATCACGCAGGAGAATCTTAATAAGAGAATTGCAATAAGCGTGAACGGACAGGTGATTTCAACACCTGTTGTAAAAATGAAGTTGGATAATGGTGCTTGTTCCGTAGTGCTTAATGAGGCACAAATGGCAGAGCTTTTCCCTAATGTAGATATGAAAGCGCTCAAAGGAAACTAATGATATCGGGAATATCACCTTATTTTGGATAGAATATTATCTGGAGACTGGTGCATTTGACTGAAGGCAACTATCTTTTTCCCGAGGTCCTTAATAGATCCGCCGATAAAATAGACAGTATCGTCAATTATCAGAAATCTGTCATGGACGTTAGTGCAATGCCGAAGGTTTATTTCAGGATATTGGGCATTATGTCTTCTAATATCAAGATTGATTTGTG
>CAMWXH010000173.1 GCA_947178165.1 uncultured Porphyromonadaceae bacterium
ATATGTAATATCTTCATTGTTTGCTTCTTATCCTGTTGCGGTATTCACTTTAATTGAAAATCATCAAGAATCAACTGTAAAATATCTTTATGAAGGAAATTCTAATTGAATATTTGTTTTTCAGATAAAAATGGCTTAATTTGCAAAATGATTATTATTTCATACTTAATACCTTTTTTATTATGACGCAAATAATAGTGACATTGGATAATGATATTAATCCGAATTTTATTAAAAAAATATTTGAGAGCATAAGGGGTGTTGTTAAGATCTCAGTTCGTATAACCACCAATGACGAATCCTCTTCGTCAGAATCATTAGGTGCCCTAACTGATAGAGACTTAGAATTACAAGGACTTCCGGAGGAGAAGAGGAAATGGCTTGAACAGTTAGACATGTTGTGTGAGAATATTGATCGCTCTGTTATTGATCATGACGATGAGAAAACCCAATATATTCTTTCGAAATGAAAAAAGATTTTAAGTTCTCAGATCTCATGCTGTTTACACCTGAAGAGTTTTTGAGTCAGTATAACTGATTTTTAGTGAAATCATCGGTATAGATGGTTAACTTTTTATTAAGACAATCGACTTAACTCAAAAGTTAAGTCGATTGTCTTAATTTATAATAAGGATTTGTCGAGAATGATAACACACCCACATTTATGTAAGTATGTAAGAATACGAAGATATTCCCCTAACGATTAGTGTGCTTTATATTGCTTGCTGAGAGCCTCCTCAACGTATGATTTAAGTTCGGAATAGTTCAATGTCCCGGATTCCAAACGTTTATTAACTGACCCATCCACATAAGGAGACCATAAGATTACGGTTGTCGGTACGCTCTCTATAACCACGAAGTTGTGGGCATCTTCGCCATCAACATCCATGCGGTAGAAATCCACTCTGTCGCTATATTCGCTTGCCACCCGATTGAAAATGGGTTCATACATACGGCAGGGGGCGCACCAAGTGGCATACACTTCTACAACGATAGGGCGGTTGTTGTATTTAATGTCCCATATATCTTCGATTTCAGTCACTTTAGCGTTTGCAGTTCCAACACAGAGTGAGAAAATCACACAGAATAATGCTAATACTTTCTTCATAATATTTTAATTCTTATTTTTATTCCCACAAAATTAATCATGTGGATTTTGAAGAAAAAATATTTTCTGTGTATATTGCTCTACATTGCTGAGTAATATACACAGAAAAATTCTCATTATCGAAAACAAAAGCCCCCAATAAATTTCTATTATGCGGATACTCAGCATACATAAATAAAAAAGGGAGCCGTTTGGTTCCCTTTTTTATATCGCATGATACGTAAGATTCAGTCTTTTATTTAGGGTCGATTGCCCAGATGAGATACATCGCTCCCCAGGTGAAGCCGGCTCCGAAGGCGGTCATCACAATCTTGTCGCCTTTCTTCAGACGGTTCTTGTATTCGTCAAGACATAAGGGAATTGATGCGGCTGATGTGTTGCCGTAATGCTGGATGTTTACAAGTACTTTCTCATCAGGGATCTTGATTCTGCCTCCCACTGCCTCTATTATCCGGAGATTGGCCTGATGTGGCACAAACCAGTCGATTGAATCGGCATCAAGGCCATTCTTCTCCATAATTGATTTGGAGGAAGATAGCATATCGAATACGGCATTCTTATATACCACGCGTCCTTCCTGATATATGTAATGCTCTCTGGCATCGACAGTCTCGTGAGATGCGGGGAGCGCAGAGCCTCCGGCTTTCATGAGAAGATTGTTAAGCCCGGAACCGTCAACGTGAAATTCACCGTCGATCACACCGAGGTTTTCATCGGTTGGCTCTACGAGGACTGCGGCGGCGGCGTCGCCGAAGAGAGGGCATGTGGCGCGGTCCTCATAGTCGGTCATGCTCGACATTTTCTCGGCCGCAACAACAATTATTTTTTTGTAAAGACCTGCTTCAATATAAGCTCGAGCAGCCTGCATTGTCACGATGAATCCTGCACATGCGGCCTGGATGTCGTATGCGTATGCATTCCTGAGTTCGCAATTGTGTGCAATCACCGAAGCTGTCGATGGGAAGCGGTAATCGGGATTGGAGGTGGCGCAAATCACCAGGTCGATGTCCTCCTTAGCTACGCCATACTCTTCGAGCAGACGGTTCACAGCCTGGATACCGAGGAAGCTTGACCCTTTGGTTGGGTCCTTGAGGATTCTGCGTTCCTTGATACCTACACGCGTGGTGATCCATTCGTCGTTGGTATCGACCATCTTCGAGAGCATGTCGTTGTCGAGGATGTCATCAGGGACGAAAGAAGCGATACCGCTTATTTTTGCGTTTGGCATTTCAGTAAGTGGTTTTTCAGATTAAACCGATAGCAAGCGGCCTCTTATTGGGTCGGTCGCTTGTCTGGAGTTAAAAAAAGGTTTCGCCGGAATATTGAGTCATATTCCGGAGAAACACAAGGTATCTACAGACTTTGTCTTAGACTTCGGCTTTCTCGATAACAAGCTTGCCACGGTAGTAACCGCATTCAGGGCAAACCTTGTGGTACACATGCCATGCTCCGCAGTTGGGGCAGATAGCGAGTGTGGGGATGAGAGCCTTGTCGTGCGTACGGCGTTTGGCGGTACGGGTGTGAGATTGTCTGCGTTTAGGATGTGCCATTTCTCTATTCTTTTAATTTGTTTTTATTTAATTATCAATCCTGAGGGTCTTCGGCTAATTCAGCATCCACCTCGTCGAGTGCTGCCGCCATCTCGTCGTCGTCGCCGGCTGAGCGGTGCTTGTTGAGGGCGGCGGCCATTGCACGATTGCATTTCCCTAACGGATGCACGTGCCTCATCGGGATGGTGAGGAGGATGGTGTCGTTCAGGATGTATGCCACGTTAAGATAGCTGTTGCTATATGGGATGGTGAGGAGATTGTCGGCTCCGTCATCATAATTGTCGCCATATTTCACCACAACGTGATATTCCGTGTCAACCTCGTGGTCGAGAGGGTCGAGGCAGCGGTCGCATGGAATCTGGAGAACACCCTTGACTGTGAAAGTGCAATCGTAGAGGTCGTTCTTCTTCACCAGGTCGAGATGAACATAGATATCCGACGAGATGATGTCGCGGTTCTCCATGTTCCTGAAGAACTCAGTGCCTATCTCGAAGTCTTGCTCGTGATGCCCGTCGGGCAGGGAGGCAAGCTGAACTTTATATGCCGTGAACTTTCCCACTGTTAAAAAATTTTTTCTACTCCTAAAAACTTATAAAATGGAAAAACCTGTCGTGATTTTTCCTTGAATAGTAAAAAATTCCATTAAGAATCTGTACCTCCGAGGGGAATCGAACCCCTATCTAAAGTTTAGGAAACTTCTATTCTATCCGTTGAACTACAGAGGC
>CAMWXH010000174.1 GCA_947178165.1 uncultured Porphyromonadaceae bacterium
TGGCGCAAACGAAGAATGCACTCATACGGCAGCGAGTCATCGACAGATGTCTCCGAAGTCCGAAGCAATACTCCATCATGGATATGATGGAGAAGTGTAACGTTGCGCTTGAAGAGGTCGGTTATAAATCTGTCTCTTCTTAACCACCTCCGTCAAATGATCAAAGATCAGGATTATCATAAGTTATTGATACTCACAATACCGAAGAAAACTCTGAATTATTACAATCTTAAGAAAAGTCGACATGAAGTTAGAAACCAATAAAATACTTGAATCTCTGCTTAAACAACACGGCATTACAGAATTTCATCCATTTGAGAAACCTGAAAAATGTGACCTTGATATACAATTGTATGCGTACATCAAGGAAGATAAGTTTCATATTTGTGACGCAGATCTTAAGAACTACTCTCGAAAGAACCTTAATTTACCAATGGATTGCCCTCTTGTTATTTGTATCGAAGACAATACATATGCTTTTCGAGATATAGCAGTTGGGAAATACATCATAATATCCTCAGATAATTTAATTTTAGATTATGAGCCAATTGGTTTTACTGAAATTGGCAAAGATTACTTTTTCTTAAGTCCAACTGTTGAACTGCCAGTCCAAGAGTTCAGTATCATAGGTTGTCTTAAGAATTTTAAGCACAACCTTGTAATCGACAAACCTTGGGTTGAGTATGATGTGTTTGACTACTCAGAAAAGGCCGATACAGAAAGTGCTCCAGAATTACCCAAGATAAAGTTGGGAGCTTGCTTATTTATAAAAAATCAATTAAAACTTAACCTCAGATATTTATTTAGCCAAGGATGCAAGCATGTTTTTTTTAATACTAAGGACCAAACATTTTTTAGTGTCCACGAAACAAGTCCCAATAGGCATTGTATTGTAAACGAATACGAATCAGACTACATTTGGATCTCAGGTTCGATTTTTAATTTCATCAATTTTAGTCTTTGTGCAGTTGATGTCGAGCACACGTCTGAAATTGATTCCATTATCGTATCATGTAATGGTAATAATACAGAAATTAAAGTTTCTGATGGTTTTACTAATATAGAAACGATTAATACGGAATACTCTCCCTATATTGAGTTCTCAAACGAATTTTTTATCGCACAATACTTTAATTCCACATATTATTACCATGCAATCTTTTGCATGGTAATAAACCGTAATGGAAAATTTGTCTTTTCTCGTTTATTTGAGAACTATAATGTTGAATTTGAAAACAACCTAATAAGATTAAAACGTTATAATGATGTGAATTTCTCTCTTAATGATTGTTATGGTAACGAATTGGCACGTATCTATAGCGAATATGAAAAATATGTAAAGATAGAAATAAATAATAATAGGCCTTCTGTGTTCAATGAACATGACATATTGCTTCATCACTCCAAGCGAGAAGAATATAAGTTAACCGGTCAAATCCGCCAAAGAAATGATTTTGAAACAACATATCAAGGAGTTTTGGAACAATCCACTGGTAGAACAATGATTCCATTAAATTTCTCCGGAGTAATTTCTAAACGTTGTGCCGAGCCTTTTTCAGAAGTGCAGTATAGACCGTCAAAACAAGTCTCAATCGTCTGGATAGATCACTATTTCGAGACTGAGAGATCTTACTATGGTATGTTTGTAGAAGATAAATTACAAATTCCTATTTTCTATGATCGTATATCGTTCTTGTGTTTTGACAATAACGAAAAACATCATCAACTTAATCAATCCGATACGGAAACTAATTATGTTCTGGTAAAGCATAATCATCTGTATGGGCTTTACTCTTCATGGGGTAAAGATATTCTACCTATCGAAGCTGAATATATTGAGTTGGTGGGACAAAATAAGAATACTAAATATGTAAAGGCTTATTGTGAGGACAGGATAAAATTAATTTACCAAGATAAAGTTATTTCTGGCTATGACTTTCTTTCTGCTGAATCTATAGCCGGAGATAAGATCTCACAAAGAGAGGAAGCTGTGAAAATATCTTCAGAGGAAGGTTTCGCGTTCATATATAAAGGATGTAAACGAACGTCCTTTTATGAGGATATAATTATTCGTAATTGTAATATTTTTTCAAATGATGATCATGAATGGTTCGTTTTTATTGTTACCCTTAACAATCTAAAAGGACTCCTAAATTCTAAAGGCGAAGTGCTTATACCGATAGAACATGAACAGATCGAAGTACAACGATCGTTTGTTAAGGTTGACGGTATAATATACGGAAACAATATGACTCAAATTATCAATACAAGAAATTATGAATTTGTTAAAGGGGTGAAATTCAATGGGACCTACGTGTATCTGTACAAAAATGAGTCAAATGTGGTATTATTTGGCTTTGAGTTTTGGCATACAGAGGTGTTAAAATATGATTTAGACGTCCTCCCTCATGAAAGTGAGGAAATTATGGGATGGAAATATAATTTCGAGAATAACGAATTTGAACAATCATCCGAAGATGATGAATACGACTACCCAGACTATCATGATGATACAGATTATGACCGTGATACCTATTATGCATTAGGAGGAGATGATTACGACGCGTTCAAAGAACGCGGTGGTTCTCTGGATGACATGATGGACGGAATGGGCTTTTAATTATGGTTAGCGGACAGATAATACTTTTTCAAACACAGGGAGGCGAGACGAAGATTGAGGTTCGGCTTGCCAATGAATCTGTGTGGCTTACTACCGACCAGATGGCGGAGCTGTTTCAACGCAATAAGTCGACCATTTCAAGACATATAAAGAATGTTCTTGAAAGTGGTGAGTTACAGCGTAATTCAGTTGTTGCAGAAAATGCAACAACTGCGGCTGACGGGAAAACCTACACTGTTTCTTACTATAATCTTGACATGATTATCAGTGTCGGGTATCGTGTCAATTCACACCGAGGCGTACAGTTCAGACAGTGGGCTACTCAGGTGCTGAAGGAATACATGATCAAGGGGTTTGCACTGAACGATGACCTGCTGAAAAATGCCGGACATGGGAATTATTTCGATGAGCTGCTGGCGAGAATACGCGACATACGCAGTTCGGAAAAGGTATTCTACCGCAAGGTTCTTGAGATATACGCCCTCAGTATCGACTATGACCCTCGCACTGAAACAACCCAACATTTCTTCAAAACAGTGCAGAACAAGATGCACTTTGCCGCTCACGGACGCACTGCCGCCGAAGTAATTTACGACAGAGCGAATGCCGAAAACGACTTTATGGGTCTGACTACATGGCGCGGTGCACTACCAACCAAACAAGAGGCTGAGATTGCGAAGAACTATCTTTCGGAGGAGGAAGTTGATATGCTCAACCGCATTGTCAACCTCTA
>CAMWXH010000175.1 GCA_947178165.1 uncultured Porphyromonadaceae bacterium
AGGTTTTTTATTATTTACACCGCGGAAGCTCGGAGGCTCCCGCCACAGGTTGGTCCGCTACGGGATGTCTGCTCTGCGGAAGCTCGGAGGCTCCCGCCACAGGTTGGTCCGCTACGGGATGTCTGCTCTGCGGAAGCTCGGAGGCTCCCGCCACAGGTTGGTCTGCTACGGGATGTCTGCTCTGCGGAAGCTCGGAGGCTCCCGCCACGGGTTTCCACGTGCAAATATATGGGCTGCTGTCCGGTTTAGGAAAATTTTTTTCTTTGGCATGGCCTCTTTATTTCAAAAGTTGCCAATAAGGGGGATTTTTTCCGCGTTATTCATGTAGGAATGCGGACACCGGAAATTTCAGCTATTAAGGAGCCGTTTAAATAATAGGGAATCAATAGTAAATATTAATTACGTCATCATGAGTCTTTCTAAATATCAGGTTATCCTCACGGCCTACAAGTCGCGTTTCATTTTCCGCACGGATGCGGAGTACCGCAAGGCACTCGGTGTCTCTTTCGAAACTGTCTCCGATAAGGATAAAGCCTCCGAGAAACATAAACATAAAAAGGAGGGGATTCGCGAGATGGATATCTTTTATGATATTCTTGACCGTGAATGCCGTGGACGGCTTGATGAGTCGCTCGAGTCGGTAATCACTGAATATCTGACGGCTTCGGAAGCTTTCTTTAATATTGACTGGGGCGCTCGGCGCCAGATGGCTTCGCGAAAGACTTTCTGCCGTCTTCTTTTCCGCGTTGCGGCCACGGGCGGCATGGAACTGAGTGCTGAGGAGTATCTGAAATTCAAGGTTAAGGATGACGACCTTCGCCTTTTCAACTGTTTCTACCCTGAAGGGTGGAGCAGCCCTGCTTCAGTGAATATTGTTTACATCTTGCTTTTCACCTTCGGTGTCATCTCCCCTTGGAAAGGGGAGTCGGCAAGGGGGCGCGACCTGACTGACAAGAGGTGTGTCGAGGCTCTTGAGAATTTCTCGGAGCTGGTTTCCCTACTTAAGGGAGACATGCCGAGGATAGGCTCGATGGAGAAGCCTTACGTGTTCAGCCAATGGCTCGGCATCCTGAAGCAGCATCTGAAGGAAAGGGATGGGCTGTCGGAGGTCACTCCCCTCTGGCTCTCCTATGGATTGACCGAGATAGCCACCACGTGCCTTTCGCTTGTAAACCCGGAAGACCGCAGGAGGAAAGGAGAGATGCTTGTTGGGCTGCGTATGCCCGGAATCTGGATTGACGATACCGACGGAGGGAAAGAGAGGTTCTGGATTTTTCCCGACAACATCAAGGGCGCTTTCTGCTATCAGCGCGACGGAGTGGCCTGGAAACTGACTCCCTACGAGTTCAATTGTTATGTCAACGAGGAGCCGGAATATGCAAATTCCTGTTTCTTCGTTACGCCGAAAGGGAATCTCAATTTATTGTTAACCCCCGAACGCCCTATGGATGAGTCGGAGATAGCGTGTGCCGGATATGAGGTCATACCCTTTGAAAATGAAGAGTTGATCCGGAAGGTTAATTTCTTTGATGGTCCAATCCCATTGCCCGATTGGTTCGACTGGCGCATGTTTGAACGCCTTGACAGGGATGACACTCGCTATAGGAAGTTACGGGAGGTGCTGAATGATATCTATGATCCCAATTCTTCCATTTCATATATTTCGGAGAATGTGGCTCCAACGCTTACCGACACGGTGAATAATATCGTGGCTCGCGACCGATATTACCTCTACATTTCAGATTTCCGGCGTCCCGACCGGTTCCTTATCAAGGAGAACGAGACGGATCTTTTCACATACGAGTTTACCTACGCCAACGGTTTTCCTCATTTGTCTCTGGTGAATCTTGAAATCACGGAGGAGCATCCACTCTATGCCATCCCTACCGACATAAAGAGGAAACGCAATATGTCGCAGCGTCTCGAAACCTTTGTCACCATGCTCGAGGATGCCGACAATATTAATGAGGCCTACATACTCCGCACGCCTCATCCGTTGGCTCCCGTGCTCTTTTTCCCTTCGCACGGCATAAGCATCCCTCTCGATATGTCAGAGCTTACCCCCTTAGGCGTTCTCAGATTCACTTCGCGCGCCCAATTCTTCAATGGTTGATATCATTCCATTTTTACCCAACTACATTTTGGGGCTGCCCTGCCAGGAAGGAGGCTACATTGGAAACGGCTATATCCATGAGGCGCCGGCGCGCTTCCACAGTGGCCCACGCTATGTGGGGCGTGACAAAACAATTGCGGGCTGAGAGAAGCGGATTGTCGGGCAGCGGCGGTTCGGTGGAAAGCACATCAACTCCTGCCCCGCGAAGTTTTCCGCTGTTGAGCGCATCAGCCAACGCTTTTTCATCAACCAACGGCCCTCGGCCCGTATTTATAAGGATGGCCGTCGGCTTCATTTTAGATAAGCTTTCGGCATTGATCATGTTACGCGTTTTATCTGTCAACGGACAATGCAACGACACTACATCGCTCTTCAATAGGAGCGCATCAAGCGAACCAGCCTTTTCAACTCCCTGCGGCAAAGCCTCTGCCGGCTTAGATGTCAAGGCCATCACTTTCATTCCGAAAGCCATTGCAATCTTCGCAACGCTACTTCCTATGTTTCCGAAACCCACAATCCCGAACCTCTTGCCTGCTAATTCAATTAACGGGGAATCCCAATAACAGAAATCGGCCGACCGGCTCCATCGCCCCGAACGGTTCTCCGCAGTGTAATGCTCCACTCCATTTGTGATAGCCAAAAGGAGCGCAAAAACCATCTGGCCCACCGACGCTGTGCTATAGGCAGGTATGTTGGTCACTGCAATCCCTCTCTCCCGGGCCATTCCGGTGTCAACTACATTATAACCCGTGGCCAGCACTCCAATATATTTTAGATCGGGCAGATTCTTTATCTTATCTTTATCTATTACAGTTTTGTTGGTGAGTATAACCTCAGCTCCCCCAGCCCTGCTCACTACATCTTCCGGACGGGTCCGGTCATAAACCGTCACCTCTCCAAGCTGTTTCAGCCCCTCCCACGACAGGTCCCCAGGGTTTAGAGCATATCCATCCAAAACCACAATTTTCATAAATCTTCAATTTTTTTACAAAGATAAAAAATTTTTTCATTTTCCGGAACTTTTTTCAAAGTGCAGTAACTTTTA
>CAMWXH010000176.1 GCA_947178165.1 uncultured Porphyromonadaceae bacterium
AGCGCGGGGTCGAGGGCTCGGAGGTGAAGATAGAGGAGCTGATGGTGGCCGAGGCCATCTCCGAGGAGAACCCGCAGGGCCGCACTCTCCTCCAGGTCGGGCCAAAGGATGGCAGCGTGCTGGCTTCCATTGTGCCGGAGTTCGCCCAGGGCGACATGCCCGGAAGGCTGTTCATCTACTACTACGACTCGGAGACTTCCAAATACCTGCTCGACATCTACTCCCTCCCCTTCGGAGAGAGCGGACAGGGAGGCATCGGCGCAGTGACAGGCGCACAGCCCGGTTTCACTGCTGACGGCACAGCAGTCGCGGCCGACGGCGAGATAAAGGTCTTCACAGCCGACGGCATGCTCGTGGCTTCAGGAACTGGCTCAGTTGAATTCGCTTCGCTCGAACCCGGCATATACATCATCAATGCCGGAGGAAAATCTTACAAGATAATGAAATAATATTCTACATGAGGGTGTGCCAAAATGCAAAATTTGACACACCGTCAAAAAGATATTCACATCCAGAAGACAGAAAGTTATATTAACAATCAATAATAACAGCTTATGAAAAAAACGCTACTGCTATCATTGGCAGTTGGTTCGCTCATGGTTATGGCAACCACAGCTACAGAACCGACAATGAGAAGAAACTCTGCGGACTCCACCACACGTGCGGATGAGGGGATGAGCAATATGGTCCTAACTCCGGGACAAGGAGAAAAGTTGAGAAGTCTCGGTTCCGTGACAGTCAGCTTCCCTGATTACACTGCCTTGGACATGATTAACCATCCGGAAGATGCTGAACCGGCAACACTTGAAGATTTTTTAGGAACAACCACATATATTGTGGAATCAGAAGCCCTATGGGAGAATTTTGATGCCAAGGAATTTGAACTTACATTCTATGATGGGGATGAGCAGATAAGGGTTACAGAACCGGGTTACTGGTATCTGACGATTCCCGAAGGTTATTTTGAGGATCCGGATGGCAATAAGAACCCCCGATTGCAGGTCTATTATGAAATTGGCGCTTATGTTAATCCTGATATAAAATGGACAGCCGATCCGGAAAACGGAGGTAAGGCTGAACTGAATGAGGGTTATCAACATTTGGTTACGTTTACATTTGAAGGAGCAGATGAGGTTTCTTACGATCCAATAGATGAAATGGCTGGCATACGTGTTCTCTATAACGGAGAAAACCTTAGTCCTGTTTCAGTAACCTACGGTGATAATGCAGAGTATGGTTATCAATTGCGTAATAACTGGGGCGATAACACTGCTATCATAGGTTTGAGTGACGCCGTAATGCAGAAACCCGGTGTGGTTAATATTTCAATAGATGAAGGACGTTTTACGATAGATGGCGATCCCTCCCCGGCTATTGAGTATAGCTGTACATTCGGTGAAGTGAAGGAATATAACTACACCCTAACTCCTGACGGATCGGAAGAGGTGAGCAGCTTGGAAGAGTTCACACTTGATTTCCCTGATGCAAAAACAGCGGAAATAGATGAAGATAATCTATGGATAACCTTATCCCAAGGACTGAGCTGGACGTATCCCGGATATCCTGAAGTGACAAAAGTGGAGGGAGCTGAACATCCAACCTTCAAAATCACGTTCGATTTCAACGAGGATGTGCTCAAATCTTTCAAAAACGGCAACTATAGCCTTATGATTGATGAGGGTTCATTTATACTTGACGGGAATCAGATGTCTCCGATTATTCGCCAGACATATTCATACAAGAGCAATAAGCCTGTTGACTGGACCATCGTAAAGAGTCCGGACAGTGACGAAGTTCTGATTAACTATATTGAATGGGAAGAATATTATCTGGTAGAGGTTGGCTTAGCCTTCCCGGAATATGAGAGTGTTTCAGTAGGACGCGATATAATACTTGAATTGAATGGCAAACCCCTTGCTTCCTCTTATGCGATAGGCTCCGGTTATTATCAGGCAGGATTCAGTTCTGACAGCAACGTTCAATATTACGATATCCGCGACCGCGAGGCGTTTACCGGTACTATCAAGCTGACTATCCCGGCAGGTGTGCTGCGTCTTTCAGGTGAAACCAATAAGGAGGATCTCGTATATACCTGGGAAATCGTTGCGCCCAAGTCATATACATATCTTTTGAGTCCTGATGGAAAAACTCCGGTTGATTCACTTGATGAAATCGTTGTTTCTTTCCCTGAAGCAAAAACTGGCGAAGTGTTCAATCAAGGTTTCATATACATGAAGGATAATGATTACAATTGGCTCCATCTTGCATCTGTTGAACTCGTTGCTGATGCAGAATGTCCATCATTCAAGATGATCTTTGACACCAAAGATATTAAAGATGGCAATGTATATAACCTTCAAATTCGAGAGGGTTGTTTCACCCTTGATGGTTCTCAAGAATCTCCCGAAGTTGAGCAGGCTTACACTTACGACAAGAAATCAGGAATGGCACTGATTCCGGCCGATGTTGATGGCATGTATAATGTCATGACTTTGGATGGTATGACTCTTCTTGAAAAGGCTCCAGCATCTGCTCTCTTGCAGCTCAATAAGGGTATTTATATAATAAATGGGAAGAAGATTATTGTGAAATAAATTGAGTTTTCTTCATTATTTTTAATATGGTAAGGGGGTGTCCCGTGCATGCGGCGCATCCCCTTTTTTCAAATCAATCTTATTCATAAGTTTGTGCGTGGTAGTTAAATGCCATTAAGCGTATCAAACACAAAAGATAACACCATGAACAAATCAAAGATTTCAGCACTGCTCCTCCTGACTCTTGCCCTTCCGGCCATAGCCAGGGAGATCACTCCCGAGGAGGCATTGCGAAGGGCCTCTTCCGAGCGTCCGTCCATAATGGCTAAAGGGAACGCCAAGGCGACCCCGAAGCTGGCGCACACTGCGCTGACCCCGAAGGGCGCGCCTGCAGTGTATGTGTTCAACAACAGTAACGCCGGGGGCTACATCCTGCTGAGCGCCGACGACGCGGCCGCCCCCTTGCTCGGGTATTCCGACCACGGGGCGTTCACGGCCTCGGAGATGCCGCCACAGCTCAGCTGGTGGCTATCGGAATATGCATCGCAGATCGAATATGCCCGCGAGA
>CAMWXH010000177.1 GCA_947178165.1 uncultured Porphyromonadaceae bacterium
TCTATATATCATATAATTAAAAATATTGCTACCCGAAAAAGTTTTCCAAAACAACAATAATTTGATAAAATTTGATTCAAAAAAATTTGTAGAATCAATTCGCATATCCTATATTTGCAGCGTGAAATAGAACTTGCTTGAACAGGTAAAAAGTGCAGTTTCCATATCAACACATTAACATCTAACCAGTAATCATTAGTTAACCTCCGCAATGATACAGACAGTTGAAAAAAGAGATGGCCGCGTCGTTGGCTATAACGAAGAGAAAATCAAAGCAGCCATTAGAAAAGCCATGCTTCAGACCGAGACAGGCGAAGATGAATCCCTGCTTCAGAAAATCACCGACCGCATCGGAATGAACGGAAAAAAATGTATGACTGTCGAAGAGATTCAGGACCGGGTGGAAATGGAACTGATGAAGTCGAAAAGGAAGGATGTTGCCAAGAAATATATCGCTTATCGCGACCAGCGTTCTATTGCGCGTCAGGCCAAGACACGCGATATGTTCCTTGAAATCATTGAAGCAAAAAACAATGATATCACTCGCGAAAATGCGAATATGAACACCGACTCCCCTGCCGGAATGATGATGAAATTCGCAAGCGAAACCACAAAGCCATTCGTTGACGATTATCTGCTTAGTCCGGAAGTGAAGAATGCTGTGAAAAATAATTACCTGCATATTCACGACAAGGACTATTATCCCACGAAGTCGCTTACATGTGTGCAACATCCGCTTGAAAAGATTTTGCGCAACGGCTTCGTGGCTGGTCACGGCGAATCGCGTCCGGCAAAGAGAATCGAGACGGCGAGCGTCATTGCATGCATATCACTCGAAACTGCCCAGAATGAGATGCACGGTGGCCAGGCCATTCCCGCTTTTGATTTCTATCTGGCACCTTTTGTGCGTTCTTCCTATGTGGAAGAGATTAAGAATCTTGAAAAATTTGTTGAAAAAGATCTTTCTCATCTATATAATGCCAAGATAAAGGATTTCCTCCATCGCGAACTGACAGGCCTGGAAGGAGATGAGAAATATATTCAGCACGCTGTCAATCGGACAGTGGGGCGTGTGCATCAGGCTATGGAGGCCTTTATACACAATATGAATACAATCCACTCACGCGGTGGCAATCAGGTTGTGTTCTCCTCCATCAACTATGGCACCGACACTTCGGCTGAGGGACGTTGCGTGATTCGCGAATTGTTAAACTCCACATACGAGGGTGTTGGCAATGGAGCCACCGCCATCTTCCCTATTCAGATATGGAAAAAGAAACGCGGGGTGTCATATCTTCCGGAAGATCCTAACTATGACCTCTACAAACTTGCCTGCAAGGTTACTGCCAGAAGGTTCTTCCCTAATTTCCTAAATCTTGACGCATCCTATAATCAGCACGAGAGGTGGAATATAAATGATCCTGAACGTTACAAGTATGAAGTTGCCACTATGGGTTGCCGCACTCGTGTGTTTGAAAACCGTTATGGAGAAAAAACTTCTATTGGGCGTGGAAATATCTCATTCTCCACGATAAATATCGTTCGTCTGGCAATAGAATGCATGAACATTCAGGATAAGGATGAGAGAATAGCTAAATTCTTTGAAAAGTTTGATGATGTGCTCGACATAACGGCTCTCCAGCTTAACGAGCGCTATGAGTTTCAGAAAACTGCTTTGGCCAAACAGTTCCCTCTCGTCATGAGTGTTCTCTGGAACGGGGCTTCCGAACTCGATAAGAATGACACTATCGAATCCGTAATCAATCAGGGCACACTTGGAATCGGCTTTATCGGCCTTGCAGAGTGTTTGATAGCACTTACCGGAAAGCATCACGGAGAAAGCGAGGAAGCACAAGCGCTTGGACTGAAGATCATCAAGCACATGCGAAGCCGCGTGAATGAATATTGCGAAGAGTATGGCCATAATTACTCTGTGCTGGCTACTCCCGCTGAGGGTCTTTCAGGGAAGTTTACCAAGAAAGACCGGAAAACTTTCGGAATAATCCCCGGCGTGACCGACAAGGATTATTACACCAACTCGAATCACGTTCCGGTATATTACCATTGCTCACCACGTCACAAGGCAAAGGTTGAGGCTCCCTATCACGAGCTTACGCGCGGAGGCCATATCTTCTATGTTGAAATCGACGGCGATGCAACCCATAATGAGGAATCAATCATGCAGATCGTTGATATGATGGATAAATACAATATGGGGTATGGCTCTGTCAATCATAACAGGAATCATTGTCCTAAATGCGGATATGAAAACGCAGAGAAGAATGTTGAGAACTGCCCGAAATGCGGAACACATTTCGAGACTATACAGCGTATCACAGGTTATCTTGTTGGGACAACCGACCGTTGGAACTCCGGCAAATTGGCTGAGCTGAATGACCGAGTGGTTCACGAATAACTCCTCCTTTATTCTCCATATCTATATAATAAATTCATATATCTTTTCTTTTCGGAGGAGCTTTTTGAGATAGAAATTTAATGAACGATTCTATTAATATACTTCAAATAATCCGGGGCACGACTGTTGACGGCCCCGGATTTCGCACATCTATATATTTTGCAGGATGTCGTCACGAATGTCCGGGTTGTCACAATCCTTCGTCATGGGATTTTAATGCTGGCACTCCCTACTCTATTGAACAATTGATGGAGATTATAAAGGAGGAGGATTTTGATGTGACACTATCCGGGGGAGATCCATTATATCATCCACGATACATTAAGGAATTATCTGCGCGGATTCATTCTCTTGGTCATGACGTTTGGCTCTATACAGGCTTCAGATGGGAAGAGATAATAGAGAAAACTATTCTATTTGAAGCCATCAGGGAGGTTGATGTGATCGTTGACTCTCCTTTCGTTCTTGCACTTAGAGATCCTGATCTTTTATTTCGAGGGTCGTCAAATCAGAGGATTATAGATGTCGGACGCTCTCTTCTACAAGAAAACGGAAAGATTATAGAATGGAAGAGAGATGATAATTGAGACTGCCTAACTAATAAAGTTAGGCGGTCTTTTTTTTTATAAATAGAATTATTTTTTACAAACTACCTTAAAAAATATGGTACTATGTATTGC
>CAMWXH010000178.1 GCA_947178165.1 uncultured Porphyromonadaceae bacterium
TCATCAGACAAAACGGGAGTTAAAATGAAAACGGTTTCGTAGTAATTCATACGTTTTACAAATTGTTTAAAATTATTTTCTCTTATTTCATTACAGGGTTATCCCCGTAATGAAAATTTGCGGCGGTTTCCTCCTCCGGCATAACCCGGATGCGAAAACCGCCGCAAAGTTAATAAATTATTTTCACTTATACAAATAATCGGAAAGCTGGTCGGGCATAAAGTTCTCTATGAAGCTTACATGCTTTGCCACTTCGGCCTGTCCCATCTTCACAAATACATGGAGCGAGCGGCGGCTCTCCTCGTCGCGCTGAGCGTCGGCGAGAAGGAGATAACCCATAACTGTGTAGCCGGCCATCTCCACAAGACGGCGTGCCATGAAGTCGAGAAGTTCGTCGTTCTTCTCTCCTGCCACCTTCTCCACTGCATCGGCATACTGCTGAGTCATGAAGTCGAGGGTTGCTTTTACTGCTTCATCTTCTGCAGCAACTTCCATTGCCTGCTGTTCCTTGATCCAGTTAAGATAAGTCCCTGTGGTGACGTGGCGGATTGCTGCCACAACCTGAAGCTGAGTAGTTCCCTCATATATGGATGTGATTCGGGCATCGCGATAGATGCGCTCACAAGCATAATCCTTCATAAAGCCTGAACCGCCGTGAATCTGGATGGCATCGTAGGCATTCTGATTACAGAACTCGGAAGTCATCCCCTTTGCAAGAGGAGTGAATGCATCTGCAAGACGGCTGTAATATTTAGCCTCTTTCTTCTCATCCATCTCAAGCTTGCGCTCTTTTGCAATGTCATCATAGATCTTGTAGATATCCACAAAACGTGAACATGCATACAGAAGCGTGCGGCTTGCATCGAGCTTAGCCTTCATTGTTGAAAGAATCTCTGCAACTGCCGGGAAGTTGATGATCTCCTTGCCGAACTGCTTGCGTTCTTTTGCATATTGAAGAGCCTCGCGATATGCGGCCTCACTGATTCCGACACTCTGTGCGGCGATGCCTAAACGGGCGCCGTTCATAAGAGCCATCACATATTTGATAAGGCCAAGACGGCGGCTGCCCACGAGCTCTGCGGGAGCATCCTTATATACAAGCTCGCATGTGGGGCTTCCTTTGATACCCATCTTGTTTTCGATGCGACGCACATCAACTCCGCCATTACGCTTGTCATAAATGAACATTGAGAGGCCACGGCCATCTTTTGTGCCCTCCTCTGAACGGGCAAGCACCAAGTGTATGTCAGAGTCACCATTGGTGATGAATCGTTTCACGCCATTGAGAACCCATGAACCATCCTCTTTCTGAGTGGCCTTGAGCATAACCGACTGGAGGTCGGAACCGGCATCCGGCTCGGTGAGGTCCATCGACATTGTCTCTCCGTTGCATACGCGAGGAATATATTTCTCTTTCTGCGCATCGTCAGCGAACTCATATATTGTCTCGGCACAGTCCTGAAGGCCCCAGAGGTTTTCAAAACCTGCGTCGGCACGGCTCACCATATCGGCCGCCATGATATAAGGGGTGATCGGGAAGTTCAGACCGCCGAGACGGCGAGGCATTGACATACCCATCAGTCCGGCCTTGCGGCAAGCGTCGAGGTTCTTCTTTGTTCCGTCGGCATATATCACACGGCTATTCTCCACGCGTGGACCCTGATGATCAACGTCCTCGGCATTCTCTGCAATTATGTTGCCGCAGAGATCGCCGACAATGTCGAGCACTCGGTCGTAGCTGTCGATGGCATCCTCGAAATTCTGAGGTGCGTAATCATATTTGTCTGCATCCGCGAAGTTGCGTTCTTTCAGCTTCACGATTTTCTCCATCAGTGGATGATTCAGATGAAGCTTGAAAGCCGGATTGTCATTATAGAAATTTGCCATTGCCTTATTTCGAATTCTTTTTATAATACTTGATTAATTTGGGCACCACATCCTCTACCTTGCCTGTAATCACATAGTCTGCGATTGAATTGATAGGAGCGTTGGGATCAGTGTTGATGGAGATGATGATGGAGGAGTCCTGCATGCCGGCGATGTGCTGAATCTGACCTGACACGCCACAGGCGATATAGAGCTTCGGACGCACTGTCACACCTGTCTGGCCAATCTGACGGTCATGGTCGGCCCAGCCGGCATCAACTGCGGCGCGGGTTGCGCCCACTTCGCCACCGAGCACATCGGCAAGCTGCTCGAGCATTCCGAAATTCTCCTTGCTTCCCATTCCGTAACCTCCGCACACAATGATAGGGCTGCTTTTGAGGTTAACCTTGGATTTCTCTATGTTGCGGTCGATAACCTCAACCACGAAATCCTCTTTGTTGGTGTATTTGCTCACGTCGAGGTCAACAACTTCGCCAACATAGTTTGAATCCTTTACCTCTTTCTTCATCACGCCTTCACGGACAGTTGCCATCTGAGGACGATGTTCGGGGTTGACAATCGTTGCCACGATGTTGCCGCCGAATGCCGGGCGAATCTGAAGAAGAAGATCCTTGTATTCATTTCCCTTGGCATCCTTGTGGTCGCCGATTTCAAGAGATGTGCAGTCGGCCGTCAGACCGCTGTGAAGTGCTGACGACACACGGGGACCAAGGTCGCGGCCGATTGAAGTGGCACCCATGAAGGCGATTCTCGGCTCAATCTCCTTGAAAAGGTTGATAAGGATGGAGCTGTGAGGGAGAGAGGTGTAGGGATAAAGGCGAGAATCTTCCACCTTGTAAACGCGGTCAACGCCGTACGGGAAGATCTGCTTCTCAATATCCTTAAGGTTATCGCCGGCCACAACGGCTTCAAGCTTTATGCCGAGCTTGTCGGCAAGTGCGCGGCCTTTGGTAAGAAGTTCGAGGCTGACATCGGCCACTTTGCCGTCTTCATACTCGCAATATACGATCAAATTATTCTTGTCAGTTGCCATTT
>CAMWXH010000179.1 GCA_947178165.1 uncultured Porphyromonadaceae bacterium
TCTTTTTTTTGCGCCTTAAGGTAAAATCCTCACCTGTTGGGTCGCTCCCTGTCGCTACCAAATCATTCGCGCGAGGTTATTTGGGTCCTACGCGGTCGCGACAGGTCGCGACCCTACAGTTTAATGTTGCCACTTTATAGCGGTATTATTGATCATCACGATGTAAACCTGGCCTTCCGGGAGGGCGATTGATGCCTCATGCATCGTCGCCGGCACTGCCGGGAGATCGGCAACCTTCATGCCTCCGACGGTATAGATGGTGATTGCATCGCCCTCGTTCAAGCCAGAGATCACGAGATGTCCTGCATTCGAGCTGAGGGTATAGGGACACTCCTCAATCTCGCCCACGGCGGTGGTGTAATCGAAATCGATCTCGTGAGCAAACTCGTATGTCACAGCAATTGTTGCATCGGCAGTGATTGCAGGGGTTACATACTCGTCACCCTCAGTCTCAACCGGCTCTCCGTTGAAGAGCAGATCCTTCACTTTCCAGTCCTCGCTTCCTGCCACATTCACTGTCACGGTCTCGCCAATCTTCACGATGGTTGACATAGAGCCGGTCTCACCTATTAGATAGGTTACGGTGGCCTCGGTCGAGGTGGAGCCGTTGAATGTGATTGTCATCCCCTCATTCTTCACAGCATTGCGGAACGAGGAAGCCTGTGCCTCGGTCATTGTCGGGCCTACTTCCGGGCCAATGATGCCTGCAGGAATGACAAGGCTGTATGTGTGTCCTTTGACCATTGTTTCATTCACCGTTGCCGAAAGGAATGACTGATTTCCCTCTGCCCCCTCATCAAAGGTCAATGCAAGGGGGACGTTCTTCAGCAGTTCGCCATCCTGCAAGAACTGCGCCTCGGGATTCTCCGCAATCAAAGTGGGGAGATAAGAAATGGTCTCAATCTCGTACGGAGCTATAGGCACTTTCACTGTTTCCACGCTTGCCAGTGTCTCGCCCTCTGCCGGCACGGTTTGGCCGAATGTAAACACGGGTGCTTTCTCGAGTTCTGCCGGGGTGGAATATGTCAATACAAGTTCGGGGTTTGAAGTATCTTTGGCCTCCACGAAATTGCCAGCCTCATTCCTGTACCACAGATGGTACTGGTCTGCCGGAATAACAATGCGGTATGTTGACGAAGGCTGCATATCGAAATACCATACAGGGATGATCCAGCCGTTATTCTCGCCATTCATTTCACAGGTTATGGTCTCAAGGGCATCGGAGGAATGCCCCTCATAAAGGTATGCCTTGGGAGCCTTCGCACGTCCGAGTTCCAGATTATCGTCAGCATTCACAGGCACTGTTATGGATGTCAGGTAGGAAACATCACTTCCGTTAGATGGAGACACCCGGCCATACTTATGGTATTTAAATGATGTTCCTGTATATATAAGGGTGATTTCTGAGTTTCCAATATTAGTATCCTTTATGAAAATAATATCTGAAGGGACTTCAATTACATAAGAGTGGCCATTATAAAGTGGAGTATCGGAAAACTTAATTAGTGCTACGTTTCCATTTTCAGAATCGACTTCAACTTTTCCTTCTCCAATAATGTCACTTCCCTCTTTCAAGAGAGCCAGTGCATTGCTACTTACTGATATAGCGGAATTAAATTCTAACTGAATTTCTTTCACATTGCCTATAACTGACCCTCTCTTAGGTGTCTCTTCAACAAGTAATAACTCTTTCTCAGTACTTTCCTCTCCATAAAATATATATTGATATTCTTCTGCATAGGTGTCATAAGAAGTTGCCTTCGTTCTTGTGTAGAATACACGGGCTGGAATATGAACGGTATATTTTTCACCTGGCTCTAAAATATAGGTTTGATCCAACGATAATTTTAGAGAGGTTTCACCAGGCGCAAATAGTTTAGAGCGAGTTGATATGCTTTGGTTAATGGTAAACAGCACATCTCCTGTTTCTATATCTCCCTTATATACGGTAATATATTTTTCCTCACCCATACTGGCACATATTCCAAAATCAGTCTTTTCCACCTCAGGATATGTATTATACACATTCTCAAAATTAAAAGAAAAGATAAATTCTGAAACTGAGCTAAGCTTTTCATTTTGACTCGGCTGACTGGTTGCCAGATCCAAGATAAGGGGAGCTTCAGTTTGTCCAAATGAAGATTGAACCGCAAAATTCAGCAACCCTATTATTGCAGTAATCCTAAAGATTTTTAAAATCTGCATCATAATGATTTAGGTTTTAAAAGTTAATATTAAGTTTTGTTATCACTCTTATTGAATTGCAACCCGCTCCGCGGGTTGGGGAGAGAGGAGGATTCCTTTTCCTCGGGTAAGCTCCCTGCGGTCGCTGTAACCCGAGGTTAATTGGAAGTGTAACCGCTCCGCGGTAAAGCCGATGAAGAGAACTTATCTCCTTCACTGCGGAGCCCACCGGGGCGGGAGCTTGCAGCTTCCGCAGAGCTGTGGGTGCTGTGGCGGGAGCCTCCGAGCTTCCGCGGAGTCGAGGGCGCTGTGGCGGGAGCCTCCGAGCTTCCGCAAAAATTGCGAGGCTCAATGCCGAGGAATTTTTTCATTCACTCACTCCTTTGCTTGCTCTATGCACGTGTCGGGGAGGGGTAGTTAGGCTTCTCAGGGGCATTTAGCCCCTTCCAACCCTGCGGAAGCTCGGAGGCTCCCGCCACGTGGCTCCGCGCCCTCCTTTTCTTCGCGAGAGAATAATCAAGCGAAGCGCCTCTGCTACCTCTGCGCCTCTGCGTGAGACTTTATTTTTTTCTCTGCAGAGACAATATTTTTTATCTCTCGCGAAGATTGCTCCTCCAACCCTGCGGAAGCTCGGAGGCTCCCGGCCGGGGTCCGGCTGACATTAATGCGGAAGCTC
>CAMWXH010000180.1 GCA_947178165.1 uncultured Porphyromonadaceae bacterium
ATGGCTCCTCCACTTTCGAGCCTGTTGAGGTTGCAATCCCGGCAACGGGCAAGGCTCAGAGGGTGACCTTCGCCTTCTCCACTCCCAAGAAGAGCCGGCTTTTCTTGCGCAACATCAGCATAAGGCAGACCGGGGAGCCTATCGGGACTGGAGTCACGGAAATCTCCATGGAGGAGCATCTTGATGATTGGCACAATGCCGGCCTCTCGGAAGCTGAAATTTACAATGTTGCCGGGGTGCGGATCAAGGCCAAGAGCCTCAATGAACTTCCTGCCGGCCTCTATATCATCAACGGTCACAAAGTGATGAAGAGATAAAAAAACTCTGCTACCTCTGCGCCTCTGCGTGAGATAAAAAGTCTCTGCAGAGAAAAATTAAAGTCTCACGCAGAGGCGCAGAGGGCGCGGAGCCACGTGGCGGGAGCCTCCGAGCTTCCGCAGGGTTGGAAGGGGCTAAATGCCCCTGAGAAGCCTACACTCCCTCCCCGAAACGTGGAGAGCGAGCAAGCAAAAGAGTGAGTAAATGAATGAAGGAAGGAAAAAATTCCTCGGCATTGAGCCTCGCAATTTTTGCGGAAGCTCGGAGGCTCCCGCCACAGCTCCCACAGCTCTGCGGAAGCTGCAAGCTCCAGCCCCGGTGGGCTCCGCAGTGAAGGAGATATGTTCCTTCATCGGCTTTACCGCGGAGCGGTTACACTTCCTATTAACTTCGGGTTACAGCGACCGCAGGGAGCTTACCCGAGGAAAAGGAATCCTCCTCTCTCCCCAACCCGCGGAGCGGGTTGCATCTCAATTCTATAATAGTGATGAAAAATAAATATTAACCAATAAAATTATTATGAAATGAAAAGAATATTTCTATTCCTTTTCTCCTTGATGGCATGTTTTTCGTTTTATGCTCAGAGGTTGAAAGTAGAGAATACAAGCATCAAAGATGGTGAAAAACTTGAATCTATTTCAGAATTAGTTGTTTCTTTTGACTTTACAGATGTCGCTGAAAGCATGGGCGTAGATGCGTCAACTCTTGGAATTGCCTCTGTTATGAGTGATTTCGAGTATGAGCGAATGTTGCTTTATAAGGGAGCAAAAGATAGTGACTACATAGGTGAAATTCAAGAATTGGAGGATGAAAAGATTCTTGGAGCTGGTTATGTTACGATTCCCAAAAAAATATTGTAGCAGGAGTGCATGAGATCTCGATTCCTTTTTCATCACCTATTCAATTAAGTGAAGGAGAGATATATACTATATATATTCCAGACGGAATGTTTTTAGCTGGTATTCCGGGGACATTATATTCAAAGACAACTCTTCTTGAACCGATTATTATTGAGATTGAAGGTGTAGGATCTTCTAATGAGACATTAAAATTGATTTCTTATTCTCCCTCTATTGAGGAAGAACTTAACGTAATTGATAAAGTTACATTAGAGTTTTCACAAGATATAGAAATAGATGATAGCAAGCATGCCTCTATAACTATAAATGGAGATCCATATGCAGAATCATCAGATATCTTATGTAGTGGTAATATAGTGAAAATATACTTCCCTAATACTTTAATCTATAAGGGTAAAAGTTATATTCTCTCAATTCCCTCAGGTACAATAAAATCGAAAGAAGGTGAGATCTTTGAAACCCTAAATCTTACTTATAAGGGAGGCTCATACCATTACATAGAGACGACGGGACGTATTTCTCCCAATCCTTCCAAGTCTGTTTCTTGGCTCTCTAATATATCTATTCCCTTTACATTCCCGGATGGATATAATATCGGTAAAGCAGAAGGAGACTTAGTTAAGATTTATGAGGGAGGATTGGAAAATGATCCGATTCTGGTTCCATGTGTATCTGAAGGTGATAACACGCTTGTTGTCCAGCCTTGGAAATTTGATCTTAAGCCCAACACAACTTATTATGTTGTTTTGGATGAGGCTCAGATTTTCCCTGCACGTTCCGATGACTATCGAATCAAACTGAAGGATACAACCAATCCTCGTGTGGAGTTAGCCTACACAACTCCAGAAGTTCTTGAAAGTCCTGTTAAGGTAAGCTTGTCAAATTCGGTTCCTTCACATTTGGAAGCTTGTGAACGTCTCGATGATGTCACGCTGAATCTTGAGCCATACGAGTTTGAATATGCTCCCTATGATATTTGGCTCGCTAATGAGGATGCAAAAGCTGTTTTCAGCGACGGCACTACGGCTACACAGGTGCCCCTGACATTTAACAATGGCGAAACATCCGCAAAAGTCTCTATCAACCGTCCTTTGGAAGAGGGTAAGGAATATACCCTTCGTATTCCGGCTAACACATTCAAGCCAAATGCGCATGAGAATTTAGCCGCTGTCGCCGGGAATGATGAGATGCTTCTTACGGTCACCGGCAAAGCAACGGTTGCGGATATGGTTGCTCTAAATCTTGTTGTGGATGCCACTCTCTCAATCAAGATGAATGTTGAAAAGGGTAAAGCTCAGTCTTTGGAGTTATCTGTTCCTGACGGACGTAACATCGAGAATGTTGCTCTTAATGGAGATGATTTGGTTGGCGATAACGGCATATATGCACTTCCTGCACTTGAAGGAGATGCAGACTTGACAGTTAGGCTTTCTCCTGTAGAAGTTCCGGCTCCTGAGTTCGTAAGCATCGCCCTCAACATTGATGAGTATGCTTCCGCAACTTATCGCATGGTGAAAGGTGAGGAAAGCGTTCTTAACCTGAAAGCCGGTGATGACTGGAAGCTCGAATCCCTTTCCCTCGACGGCGAGGATGTGACAGCCGATGTTGATGAGAACGGCCTTTACACTCTCCCCGCTC
>CAMWXH010000181.1 GCA_947178165.1 uncultured Porphyromonadaceae bacterium
CATACCCTGTTGCGATATGCCTTGAGTTCCTGTTCAGGGAACTCTGCTATCGCTTGGTCAAGTTCCCGGAGTATCCTAGCCTTGTCATGGGGCAATACACCGGTTATAGGTACTGTATTGGAAATATGGTTTGAGAGGATATTTGTCTTTATGTTTAGGTTGTTGATCAGAGTTTTGACCTCTATCAACCGTTCAATTTCGGGTTCTTCTATATAAGTTCCATCTCGCAGTTCCTTATAAAGCTGAGATTCAGGGAATATCGTAAGAGAAACGATATTCACTATAAAAGGATTCAGCTTGTTAAGGACATCAGCTGTGGCTATAGCAGATTCCAGCCCCAGACCTTTTCCACCTAATCCATTCAGATATACGATATTGTATCTTATTCCAGCCTCTTCGAGTTTTGAGAGCTGTTCAAGAATATCCGAGGCATGATAACCTTTGTTCACGTGTTCCAAGGTCGGATCGTGAGCGGTCTCCATTCCGATGTTGATATTGTCAAGTTTCATGTGGCGAAGATTCTTCAGTTCATCGACACTTTTAGGAGCGATGTCCGTAACACGGGCAAACATGCCGAAGGAAACCATATCAGGCAGATATTTCCTAAGAAGAATGGCTATGTCCATAAGTCTATTGTATGACAAGGCAAAAGGGTTTGCTCCTGTCAGATATAACCGTCTTGCCCGCGGTTGCCACTGTCGAATTACATTCAGGTCTTCTTCTATCTCAGAAACTGGAGGCATCCGGAATGGTGTGCCGTGATAAAGGCTACAGAATTTACACTTGTTCCAAGTGCAGCCCGATGTTACTTGCAGGAGCTGTGAACTTGCTTCGTATGGTGGACGCCATATCTGGCCGTCGAAATGTAGCTGTGGATATATCATATCTCGATTATTTTTTATAATTTTGTAGGCAAAATTAAGTGATAATTAGATGCTAAGCAATAACTTACCGGATGGTTTGACCCTTACCGAAAAGTTTGTTTTGCTAATTTTCAATATTATCTGCGAACTCAGATATGGCAAAAAAATTAGACTACGAATATTGCAAGGCGGCTCCGATGCTTGAATGGCTCGGAAACAAATGGGCACTGGTCGTCCTCGTCAAGATTTCCGAGAACGAACCGGTGCGCTTCAATGAACTGTACCGCAATATTCCATCTGTCTCTGAGAAAGTGTTATCGCAATGTTTGAAACAGCTTACCCTCGATGGCATAATCCGACGTGAGCTGTTTCCAGATGTGCCGCCACGTGTAGAATATTCTGTTACAGACTTTGGTAAAACACTGTTGCCCCATGTGGAAGCGTTAATGAAGTGGGGTCAGGAAAATTTTGAGCAGATAATAATCAATCGACAGAAGAACAAGCAATCTAAGTACCTTAGACAAATATAGCGCAGAGTATCACGTAAATAGTTAAAATATCAAAATAATTTCGTAACTTTGCATTCGGATTGACTAATGTCAGTCCAAGACATATTGAAAAATCGGAAGCGTTATGCTCAATCTTGTGATTGTGAACGTAGGAAATTCATCAAGGACAAGGATTGGCATAGTGGTTCTCACGCTCATAGCGTGGGTCACTTTGTTACATCTGTCCAAAGGGTTTCCTACGACCTACAATCAAGACGTGGCATTGTCGGCTCACGTTTTCCTTTATAGCAAATTCCTTCATTGAGCCAGTGAAGACCTTAAATTATGAGAAAGTTTTACAACGCTGAGAGACAAAGGCATTTGGAACTGATTGCCAAATCCTTCTTTGGCAAGGACAAAGGCAACGGCTTTTTTAAGGGTAAGCAATATCCATTTATCTTAAGAAATGGAGGAAATAATCTTTTTGAGCCGATACGCAAAGATGCCATCCAATATTTCAAAGAGAACAAAATTAGTTGGTGGAGCGGAACAACTCCTACAGGACATGTTCTTTCTTCTCAAATTGCATGCTTAAATCATCTCTTCGCTATACGCAAAGACCCTGAGGCGGCACTTGCACTGATTAATGGAATATGCAATAAATTCAAAAAGGTTCTACCTCTTAACTGCGATAAAGATAAAGGATACATAGCATTTGAAGCTGTTAGCGACAACGACCATCTTAACGAAGATGGCCCAACCCGTGGTAGCAACTGCACATCTGTTGATGCTCTGATTTTGGCAGTAGATAATAACGATGAGAATTGGCTGATTCCCATTGAATGGAAATATACCGAGAGCTACAATGACTACCCGTCCTCTGATAAATCGGCTGGAGAAAAAGGCAAAGTCCGTATGAATCGTTATACAGACTTAATCAACAATTCCAAGCAATTAAAATCGCTTCCAGCATACAATGGGTCAGCCTACTATTTTGAGCCGTTCTATCAACTTATGAGGCAGACTCTTTGGGCAGAGGAAATGCTTTCT
This sequence comes from uncultured Porphyromonadaceae bacterium, assembly GCA_947178165.1. Classification (GTDB taxonomy): domain Bacteria; phylum Bacteroidota; class Bacteroidia; order Bacteroidales; family Muribaculaceae; genus Lepagella. The sequence continues at coordinate 2,402 of CAMWXH010000181.1, forward strand.
AACAAGGATTCCGAATGCGTACAAGCGAATCATTATATGCATCTACATGTCATTCCATCGGCTGACGTTGATTTGCTCAACAAAACTTATCGTGTGTCAGGTAAAAATATGGAGGAGACTTGGCGTAGCATGCTCGCTGACCAATCAAAGTATCTTATTATAGATCCCTCGGTTCTAATGAAACCAATTGAGAATTCATATCCGGATTTATATAAATATCTATCTGAAAGATACTGGACACGCTAAATTTTTAAATACTTATGTTCATAGCTATTCTGACTTATAAAAAGCCTTTGGAGGAAGTTGACCGCTATCTTCAGGCGCATCGTGAATATCTTGCGGAGCATTATGCCGCAGGTGATTTCATCATGTCAGGTCCTCAAACTCCTCGCGT
>CAMWXH010000182.1 GCA_947178165.1 uncultured Porphyromonadaceae bacterium
AGACCGTATTCTTCCGAAGAATCACTAATTTTGCAGTTGCCAGTTGAGAGTAGGAAACTTTTTAACAGTGAGTAGATAGGTTGGAATTAGACGGAGGTGTGAAAACTTTTTCCTCCTTATTGCGTTATAATAGATGAAAAGTAAATCGTTTCATGATGTTAGGTTAGTTTAGTAAAGTATTATGGAAAACATTCGAATGCGGTGAGTCGTGACGACCCACCGCATTCGGCGTTTAACACTTATGCAGAAGCAGGGACTTCACTAATCTGACGATGAAGATGTATGATCGGGATTAAAGTAAAATATTCTCAATCGGGTATGGAAGGTAATTATAGTCGAGGGTTTCGTGATTATTTGTATATTGATGAATTACACAATCCCGCAGAGGTCGGGTAACTTTATTGCATATCCAAAACTTATTGGGCATGTCGTTAAAATAGACTAACCGATAAAATTCATTACAATATACAATGGGATAAACACCATAATATTCCTTACACAACTCATTCCATTCTTTAAGTTTTTCTCTTGCTTCGCTGCGACTCCAATGTTGATTGTCATAGCTTTCTATATCAAGGCAGGGGATGATGTCGATCTCTCTTCCTGCCACCTTCCTGAAATGATTAAATTGGTCGGAAGAGTCATGATCTCTGGTAAGGAAATGATATGCCCCGAACTTCAATTTCTTCTTTTTAGCGTATGCCTTGTAATTATTATATTCGTTATCCTTAAAACTGTCTCCCTGAGTGGCTTTTGCGATCAGAAACTGAATACTGTCAAGCGATTTAAATGCCTCGGGCGTGTTTTTACCGGTAATATCATTATGATGGGAAACATCAATGCCCATGCAAACGGGATGATATGTGAAATGACGGTAGGAAATCCATGCTCCCAAAACCAGCAGGATTGCTCCTACTGTCAATAGAATAATAGTTAGGACCGACAAAAGACTTGGTTGTAATGATTTCTTCATAATATCACATTGCTTTTGATTTTCGGTGACAAATTTAGTCAAAAAACGTCAACCAGTCTATTATTTCCTCTAAAGTTGTATGAAACCGTGAATCCGGTGTATAAAATCGTAATAATTAATCAAGGAGGTCTCAATAAGATTTGTGCCATCCGATTATTTGAACTATTTTTGTAAACCTCCTCTTTTCACTTATTTCTTCTTAACCACCCTTATAGCTCCAACTTTATACTCTCCCTCTCATTATAATGGAAATTATTATTACTGCCATATTATCCGTCATCGCTACGGCTATTATTACTGCTTTGCTTTACCGCACCCGGACAGTGGCCTTAAAGAGCCGTCTCGAAGTGGAACTTGAGAATGCCGAACGCAACCTGAAGAGTCTAAAAGAGAGCTATGAATCACAGATTTCTTCCCTCAAAGAGAGTCATTCCCGCCTCGATAATGAACGGATAAGCCAGATGGAGCGTGAACGCCGGAGCATGGAGAGACGTATGGAGGATGCCGACCGCCAATGGCAGTTACGCTTCGACCGACTGAAAGAGGAGATTCTGAACCTTAACAATGCACTGCTCCTTGCCCGCCAGGAGAAACTTCAAGCCACTAACCGCTCCCAGATTGCCGAACTTCTACAGCCGGTGAGGGAACAGTTCGACGCATTCAGGAAATCGGTGGAGGAAACACGCACAGCCGGGGAAGTGTCGAAGGAGGAACTGAAGCACTCCTTTGAGTCAACGCTAAAGCTTTTCAGCCAACAGCAAGAAATGGCTGTCAATGCCTTGCGCGAACAGACCCAGAAGATAGGGAATGATGCCGAGAATCTTACCAAGGTGCTCAAACGGGATTCAAAGGCCCAGGGCGACTGGGGAGAGATGATTCTTGAAACGCTCCTCGAAAGCAGCGGACTGGAGAGGGATATCCATTTCTTTGTTCAGGAAAACGTGAAAGATGATAAGGGGCGCAATTTCAGGCCTGATGTAGTAGTGCGTTTTCCGGAAGGGCGTTCAGTGATTATAGATTCAAAGGTGTCGCTTACTGCTTACGCCGATTCCTTCGAGGTGCCCGATGAGGCAACGCGAAAGATAAAACTGAAAGAACATGCCCGCAGCGTGAAAAAACATATCGATGAACTTGCCGAGAAACGATACGACACCCTCGTTTCAGATTCAATAGGGCTTGTGCTCATGTTCATTCCTAATGATCAATGCTACCTCTCGGCCATCGAACAGGATAAAGAGTTAACGAGATACGCCTACGCTAAAGGGATAGTGATAATTTCTCCAAGCAACCTTATGATTGCCCTTCAGCTCGCCTTCAATCTCTGGCAACAGGACCGCCAGACGAAGAACGTGGAGACTATCGTTAAGACCGCTACGGAGCTTTATGAGAAGGTGGCTATATTTTCAGAAACAATGGAGGATGTAGAGACCCATATATCACGCCTTAACGACTCCTTTGCGAGGGCAAAGAATCAGATGTTTGACGGGAAAGGGAATATCTTCCGTCGCATTGAGAACCTGAAAGATTTGGGAATCACTCCTAAGAAGAGAATCAAGGGTTTGGATAAATAAAAAATTCGAACGCGATCGATTCACATCGACCGCGTTCGGTATGTGTTTAACTAACCTAACATCATGAAACGAATTTACTTTCTTTTTATATAACAGAATTGGTTCTAAAAAGTTCCGATTTTTTGAAAAATTTTTCAAAAATATTCTGAACTTTAGATTAACATTATAATTATAAGC
>CAMWXH010000183.1 GCA_947178165.1 uncultured Porphyromonadaceae bacterium
CATATATGGCCTTGATGCGGTTTGGAGCCGCCGACGATATATTGTTGATGAGATCCGGTTCAACGGTGGCCGTGTATTCTCCAATCTGGTCAACGGGCCGGTCACTCACTGTCTCTACTGTTACAATCGGAGCTTTCTCCTCTTTAGTCTCTTTAGTCTCCTTTTTATCCTTCCCGGAGCAGGCGACTAAGGTTAGCAGGGCGAAAAACGCCACTGAATTGATATAACTGATTTTCATTATAATATAATTTTCTTATTTGGAAAGTTTAAGAGTCTCCTCCTTGCCAAGGAGGGCATCGAGCTCGCTTGTGGAGACAAGGTAGTTATAAATGGCTTGAAGATAGGCAAGTTGTGCCGAAGTGTCGGCCAGCTCACTGTCGCGAAGATCAAGATATGTCGCCGCACCGATTTCAAAGCTTTTCTGCATGATTTCATGAGCCTTCTTCGCTTGTTTCACCCCTTGTTCACTTGTAGAAATCTGACGCACCTGCTTATTTATATTATCTATAGCCAGATCAACCTGCATATTGAGATTGCTCACAAGATTCTCTCGTTGAAATTTCATCTCAGCGAGTTGCACTTCAGCCTGTTTCAAGGCATTGTATTTCGTTCCCCCGGAAAAAATGGGAATGCTGAGTGCCAACGCCACATTGCTATATGGATTGAAATGCTGATTCTTAAAGGCATTGCCATTCGACATTGCACTCCAGTTGATATTGAATTGGACTCCGAGTGTGGGAATCCACGCATATTTCTTAAGTGTTACATTCTGCTCAAGCATCTTTTTCTGGATATCCAGCGAGCGAAGGGTGCTGTTTTGAGAGATGTTGCGGTCGAACCCGGGTGCAAGCCCATACATCTCCTGCTTCATGTCGTTAAGGGTGATGTCCGGCCAAATCTCGGCATTATAATCAATCCCCATGAGCACTTTAAGCTGAAGCTGACACTGCCTTATAGCTATATCTGCCTGCAGCAGTTCCGGCTCTATGTTTGATACCTGCACCGACGACCTTAGCACATCATATTCCGACGCTGTGCCCTGTTCGAATTGTTTCCGGTAAATCTCAGCATTCATCTTTGCGATGTCATAATTCTGTAAAATTACGTCGCGTGAGGCTATTGCCAGAAGAAATGCATAATAAGCCTTGTTAATATTGTTAATCAGGTCGATGCGTGATGCACGGGCATCCTCTAAAGAGGACAAAATCTGAGATTCTGAAATCTTGATTGACTGCCAAAGCGAAGCATTAACAATCGGCATGGCGGCCGTAAACCCTGTATTCCAGTTGTTATCGGTACCCATTTTTATGGTGTTGGTCTGGCCGCCCATATTCATGCTAAGCGACTGCAGCTCGATAGAGCGCTGATAGGCCAGTGAGAAGTCTATCGTAGGGAGAAGGTTCCCCTTGATTTCCTTCTTGGCATACTCCATTTTCTTTATCTCAAGGTCTGCAACCTTTACTGTCGGGTTATCCTGCAAGGCAATCTCAATACATTTAGCCTTTGAAAGGCGTATTGTATCTTTCGTGTTCTGGGCGATTGCACCCGCTGAGAAAGAAAAGAAAAGGAGAAAAGGGAAGATTTTAGAAAAAAATCTCATGACACGTCTTCTGTTATTAATGAATTAGAATATTTTTGATTCTGAAGGTAGAAATTATCAATGATTTCCATCCCCTCCTGAGAAGCGATAGAGCGTAAGAAACTGATGCTTATGGAGTCGAACGCATCTGTAAGTTCGATACCTTCCGGAAAAAGCTCCTCCATTCGTTTCAGTGATTCCATCTGGACGCGCATCATTCTCAACACAATGGGATAGTTTACATCCGGACGGAACACACCTTGATCGATACCCATATTTATAGCATACATAAGTTTATCGATCCAAAGGAAGCTATGTTCATTGAAAAGTTCCCTCACCTCAGGATAGTTCTGATCCATATCAAAGAAAAACTCTACATTGACCTCCGTCATAAGTTTCTTATGATAAGCAAAAGTCCTGACCAAGGCCTCCATCACAGTCTTTGATGAGGTGAAGATATTCTCTATGGTTTCTCTTCGTTGCTGTTGCCAATAACTGACAGCGCGGATGATCATGTCTTTTTTTGATTCGAAAATCTCATAAAGCGTTCTCTTTGACATTGAGAGAGCTGATGCGACCGAATCCATTGTAGTGGATTTCATGCCATTTTTCAAAAGAATCTGTGAAATGGCGATGATTAAGTCTTCGTTGGGTTCTTTAGTTAGTTCAGCCATAGCGGACTGGAAAATTAAGTTGTTGATTTTATGTTAACTAACGTTGCTGAAATAAAAAATTAAGTATAGCAGGAAAATTTTTCTTCCTTCATCCGACAAAGGTATGGAAATAAAATGGAAACTCAAAAAAAAAAATGAGTTTTTCCAATAATTTTTAATTAACAGATTTTAAAGTGAGATTAATGCGCATTGAAATTTCAACCGTCTATATACATTGACCCGCTTTTTTACTATGCGCCCTTACATTGCCTCGCAATGGGCGCCATGGGAAGGGAAGTGATAAAAAGATTGGAGGAACAATTGCCGAAGCAATTGTTCCTCCAGGGAGTTGGGGAATATGGGGGGTGAAGTGTGGGGGTCGAACCCACGACCTTCGGAACCACAATCCGACGCTCTAA
>CAMWXH010000184.1 GCA_947178165.1 uncultured Porphyromonadaceae bacterium
CGGCATTGAGCCTCGCAATTTTTGCGGAAGCTCGGAGGCTCCCGCCACAGCTCCCTCAGCACCGCGGAAGCTACAAGCTCCCGCCACGGGGCTCCGCGGAGCGGGTTGCACTTCAATTTCAATAAGAGTGATAACAAAACTTAATATTAACTTTTAAAACCTAAATCATTATGATTCAGATTACAAAGATGGCCGGGCTTAGTTCTCGGCTCAGAGGTGACGAATCTTCCAAGAAGAGCCTGAAAGGATGGTTAATTCAGTTTTCCCTGATTCTACTTATTCTAACAGGTTCCATTAATGCAAATGGCCAAGCCTTAAAATATGTGGGGTCAACTCCATCAGATGGTTCAATAGTACAATCCTTGAACACAGTTGAGCTTAATTTTGATATATCTGATATAATTAGCTCTGTTGGTGAAGGGGACTGGGGCATTTGTCAGAATGGGTTCTATGTAGCTTCTTTGCCTCAAATGGAGAAATCTGCTACGCTTTACAAGGGAACCAAAGATGATGGCGAAGTAATAGAACGTATTAGTACAGTATGCAAGCCTAATAATGAATCCTTTGAAATTGGGAATACTTCAAAATTTATTTTTTCAGAATTTGAATTACAGGCAGCGCAAGTTTACACTTTAGTTATAACGTATGAATTTTATGCAGGTAAGAAAGGCGAGAAAACATGGGATACAACAACAAAACTAAGCTTTCAGAATGATCCATTAGTATTAACTTTTTACGGTGCAAGTCAAACTAAAAAAGTCCTCTCTTTGGATTCAAGCTCCATTGATGAAAGCCAGACGTACGAAAAAATTAAAGATGTAAAGATTAACTTCAATTACTATGTTACCGTCAACAACGATATTAAGGTGACAGTTTTTGAAGGAAATAACGAGATTGTTACTTCAAGCACAGTTGAAGTCGATCCAGAGGATGGCAAGTCAATTATAGTTAAGTTCCCTGAGACACCAATCTATTTAGGGCATTCCTACAATATCGTGATTCCTGCTGAGGGTGTCAGCATTGCAGATGAGGAGGACATCACCAATCCGGAAATAACCATTCCTGTCAAGGGAGGATCTTACCTATATTTCGGAATTGGGAGGGGTCTCAATCCCTCTGATGGAAGTGTTTCGATCCTGGATGAGATAACCGTGCCATTCAGATTCCCGGCTTCCGACACAAAGACTTACGGTATAATGGATACCGGTGTACCCATGACTGTGTATGTATATTCAGGGGAAAATACAGAGGGCGAGGAATTAATGAGAATCGAGGGCAACGCTTCAACTGATGGAACAAGCCTTGTAATCTCTCCGAATTATGCTTTTGAACCGGAATCCGAATATACTTTCGTCATTCCTGAAGGCACCATAGATGTTTATGATTTAGGAGCACGGAATCCGTCCATACAGGAAGAGTTTGTTAATGAGCGGATAGAGCTTCATTACTATACTCCTTCTGTTGATGATCTCCCAAAATGGCATCCGACACCGATGAATGTTAAGAATAACGAAGAAATATCCGAGCTAAAATACTTTATTCTTGATTGTCCTGAATATGAGTATGATGAAGTGAAATACAACATCGTTTTTAACAAGAACTATGAAGGCGAACGTAAGGATGCCGCTCTTTATAAAGTGACTGACACTGGAGAAGAAGAACTTGTAGTCTTTAATGTTACACTCAAAACATTAAACGCAAATTCCGAAATTGGCAATGGAGAACTCGATGGCAGTTATTTTGTCGGAGAAGTCAATCAGACTTTGTATGAAGGTAATCAATACAAACTCGTATGGTTTGCCAATAAGTTTATTGTAAACAATCCTTTTATAGGTAAATATGTCGGTAATCCCGAGATTTCTGTTACTCTTAAGGGTGCAACACCTACTGTAAACGACTTCGGTCTGAAAGCCAATGTTGCCGATCGTCTCCACTCTCACGCTGATGTGTTCTCTTTTGTAACTGAAAGCGAAGTAATGGCAGGAGAGAATGCAAAGATGATTCTGAAGGATGGTGAAGATAATGTAGCTGAAGCTCCGGTTTACATTTCGCGTGAAGCAAACGGTCATCGTGTCTATGCAGACTTCGGCGGCAAGAAGCTCGAAAGCGGCAAGAACTACGATGTGGTTCTTCCCGAAGGTTCGGTTTACTCTGCCGATGGTATCGTGAATAACCCGGAAATCAAGTCCGTGATCACAGCCATGCCCGAGGCTCCGGCGGCTCCCGAATTCGTCAGCATTGCCCTTAACATTGATGAATATGCTTCCGCAACCTATCGCATGGTGAAGGGTGAGGAAAGTGTCCTTAACCTAAAGGCCGGTGATGATTGGAAGCTTGAATCCCTTTCCCTTGACGGCGAGGATGTGACAGCCGATATTGATGAGAACGGCCTCTATACTCTCCCCGCTCTTGACAAGGATGCAGCCCTTGATGCCCGTTATGCCTACGCCCACAACGTGGATTATGATTTCACCACAGGTGTCGGAGAGATTGAGGAGTGTCCCTACACCATCAGCAAGGATGCTGAGCATCTCGTGATCTCCGGCCTCAAGGGAGGCGAGCAGATTGCAGTCTATACGATGGGCG